>JBAPXO010000329.1:0-2526 GCA_049284255.1 Solirubrobacteraceae bacterium
GCCCCAGGCTCCTGAGCGGACGCTCAGCTCGACCTCAACGGTCGGGTTTCCGCGTCTGTCGAGGATCTGGCGGGCGTGCACGTGCTCGATTTGACTCATGTTTTCTAGGCGTCTCCTTCGCTCAGGCGTGCGCGGACGTAATAAGCGAGCTGCTGCTCAGGCGGGAGATCGTCCCAGCTTCCGCCCTCGGATGCGGCCAGCTCGCGGGCGAGCTCGATGCGCGAGCGAAACCGGCCCGATGCCGAGCGCAGCGCGAGTTCAGGATCGAGCTTGAGCTTTCGGGCGACGTTGACGGCCGCAAACAGCACGTCCCCGAGTTCCTGGAAGCCGGCCTCGCCGCCGCCGGCAGCCTCGAGCTCGTCGATCTCGTCGCGCAGCGCCTGCAGCGGACCCTCGATGCCGGGGAAATCAAAGCCCGTAGAGGCGACGCGGCGCTGGAGCTTGCGGGCGTGCAGGAGCCCGGGCAGGTTCTCGGGCACCTCGCCGAACACCCCCGGCTCGCGTCCGGGCTCGTCACGCTTGATCGCGTCCCAGTTCCTGAGGACCTGATCGGCGGTCTGGGCGTCGGCCTCCCCGAACACGTGGGGATGGCGCCGAATCAGCTTCTCGGTGACATGCTCGGCGACCGCTGCCAGGTCGCCGGCATCGCGTTCGTCGAGCAACAGCGCCAGGAAGTGGACCTGGAAGAGAACGTCGCCGAGCTCGTCGAGGAGCTTGGCGTCGTCGTGGCGCTCGGCGGCATCGGCGAGTTCGTAGGCCTCCTCGACGGTGTGCGGGACGATCGAGCGCTCATCCTGCTCGCGGTCCCACGGGCACTCCTTGCGCAGCCGCCGGGTAATCGCGTCCAGGCGCAGCAGGGCCTGCTGCGCGGCCTCGTCGCCGGGCCTGGAGGTCAAGGGTCAGGGGGCGGTGGTGGTGGCAGCCGGCGCGGGCGTAGTGCCCGTGGCCGCCCCTGTCGCCGCCGCTGTCGCCGTCGCCTTGGGCGCCTTGTAGTCGCTGCAGTCGGCCATCGCGTACACGGACCGGCAGGTGGTCTTGCTCTTCCAGTCCTTCTTGGCCATGTTGTCCACAGCGGTCTCGGCGGCCGTTTGGAGGTTCGTTGTCAGCGTCTGCTTGATCAGCGCCGTGGACTGGGCGAGGCTCTTCTGGGTGCCGGGCGTGATCTTCACCACATCGATCACGTAGTAGCCAAACTGGCCCTTGATCGGGCCCAGCACCTTGTTCTCGGGAGCCGAGAAAGCCGCCGTGGTGAGCGTTGTGTCCTGCTGGCCCTGGGTGACGTTGGTGAGCAGGCCGCCCTTGTTCTTGGTGGTCGGATCGCTTGAGTACTTCTTGGCGACCACGGTCCAGCTCTTGCCGTGCGCGAGGGCGGCCTTGGCGGCGCTGGCCTGGGCGGCGGTCTTGGTCAGCACGATCCGGATGTTGCGAGATTCCGGGGTGCCGTACTGGGACTTATGAGCGTTGTAGTAGTTCTGGATCGCGGCGGGAGTGACAGTGGTCGGGTGGCGCTTGGCGAGCTTGGTGAAAATCGAGCTCACACGGATGCGATAGAGAACGTCGGCCAGTGTCTGCCCACTGGACTTCAGGTACGCGTCAAATTGGGCGGTGCTGTCTTTGAACTCGGACTTTTTGATCGTGTTAAGCGCCGTCTGGACCTGCGTGTTGGTGAGCTTGATCCCAAGCTTGTGGGCGTCAGCCTGATACCAGTAAGACTTGATCAGGAAGTCCATGACCTGTCCGCCCAGCGAGGTGAAGAGCGTCTTGCAGTCGGTCTTGATCTTCGAGTCCGGCGTGCTCTTGAGCGTGGGGATCTGGGCGCGGACCTGAGCCACGCACTTGGTGAAGTTCGGCGGATCGTTGGGAACGATCACCGGCTGGCCGGGCGACTGGGACGCCTGCTGATCAGCCGCCACGTACATCCAGTGGTTGAACGCCTGGGTGCTGATCGGGTTACCCGCGACGTTGGCAACCGAGTCACCGGGAACGCCGCTGCCGCAACCGCTTATCACCACGGCGATGACCATAAAAAAGGCGCCGAGCGCCAGGATTGTCCGCTTCGTCTTCATAACAACTCGGCGGATAGTAGCGGCGCTTTCCGGCGAACGTACGTAAGTTTTCGACAAGAGGTTTTTGCGGTTTCGTTGGACAGCGCCACTCGCCCGTCACGCGATCCGTGCCACGGTAGGCCGATGACGTTCGCGCAGCTCACGATGGCAGCCGAAATGCCGCCTCGAGGTGCTTAAAGGGCTGCCAATCGGATGAGCCGAACGGGTCCAGCCGAGGAATGAGCCGAACGGGTCCAGCCGAGGACCGCGCCGTTCTGGCGTTTGCCCAGAGTCAGCACGGCGTGGTGACCAGAAGTCAGCTCGACGCACTCGGTATCGGCCGCCATGCCCTGGCGCAACGCTTGGAGGCCGGCCGGCTGCACCGCGTCCACCAGGGCGTCTACGCGCTCGGACGCCCCCAGCTCACGCCAAACGGGCACCGCCTCGCGGCGGTGCTGGCCTGCGGGCCGAGCGCCGTTCT
>JBAPXO010000330.1:0-33889 GCA_049284255.1 Solirubrobacteraceae bacterium
GCCCAGCGGAGCGTGGCGGCGTCGGCGCGTAGCCCCTGACGATCGCCGGGCCACCCGGCGCAGCGTCCCTGGCGGGTGCGGCCCGTCACAGCACCGGCCCACGTAGAAGTTGCCGATCCCGAGCCGCGTTATGTGGCTGCAGGCATTTCTCAAAGGGGGCTTCTCATGGCCGCTCATGATTGGGCAGGGGCAGACGCGTTGCGCACGGACGGCGCCAGCGCTCTGTCGACGGAAAAGGTCGTCACCGACGGCAAGCTGCTCGGCTGGCTCGCAGGCATGTTGGCGCAGGACCGGCACTACCACACGGTCATGGCCACGCTCACGGCGAGCGAGAACTATCCGAGTACGTGTGTTCGAGCGGCCGCGGGTTTCATCGGCGGAGAGCACTACTTCTTCGATGCCCCCAGCCCGGGCCACTGCGGTGAATGGTCGTTCCCCCGATCCGGAACGCTGCCCGCTCTCCAAACGAAATTTCTGGCCCAGATGAAACGGCTGTTCGCCGCCGACATCGCCGACTGGCGGCCCAACGGGGGATCGGCCTGCGAACAGGCGGTGGTGATGGCGGCGTGCAAGGCCGGCGACGCCTTCGTCGAGCTCGCGCCGGAGGACGGCGGCCACTTCGGCGCCACCGTCCTCGCCGACAGGCTCGGCATCGACTCCTTCGCGTTCCCGATGCGCGGTGATCTGATCGACGCGGAGCGGACCGCCCGCCTCGTAAGGGAGCATCCCAACATCCGCCTGGTCCTCGTCCAGCCGTCACATTGCCGACGGCCGCAGCCGATCAAGGAGCTGGCAGCGGTGCTGCCGCCGGATGTCACGATCGCGGTCGACGTCAGTCACACCGCCGGACTGATCGCGGCCGGTCTCCTACCTCAACCTCTCCAGCAGGGGGCCGACATCCTCACCTTGAACACGCACAAGACGCTGCCCGGGCCCAACAAGGGAGTGATCGCCTTCGCGGATCGCAATCACCCCCTGGCCCATAAAGTGTGGGACGTCGTCTGCCCGCAACTCCAATCCAACAGTCATCCCGAATGTCTCCCCGGTCTCGTCATCGCGCTGGAGGAGGTTGCGAGCTTCGGTCGAGCGTACGCCGAACAGATCGTCGCCAACGCCCGAGTGCTTGCCCGGGTGCTCGACGGCTGCGGCCTTGACGTGTCCGGGATGGAGTACGGCGGCACACAGACGCACCAAGTTCACGTGAGAATTGGGTCCGCCGACGACTCCAACCGGCTGGCCAACGAACTGTTGCCGCAGTGCGCCTTCCGCACCAACTCGGTGCTGATTCCGGGTACTGGCGGCGACTACGGTCTCCGCCTCGGTACCCAGGCACTGACCAGGCGCGGACTGACCGAACCCGAGTTCGCCGAGCTGGGCCGTCTCCTCGCGCAGGCCGTGCGGTGGACCGACGCCGCCCGCATACGCCAAGAGGTCGCCGACCTCTTGGCCGATCATCCGCTCTTCCCGTTGCGGTTCAGCTTCGACGAGCTGGACCACAGTGAGCACGTTGGACGGCTGCTCAGCGAGGCGCTGCGATAGGGCCGGGGGCGACAGGGCGCCGCCGATCACGTCATTATTAACCGCATGAGCCTCCTCATTCGATGTGCCCACGGCATGTGTGCGACGGCGCGTCCGGCCGCGCCCCCGCGAGCTTAGGAGAGTGGACTACGGAATCGTCAAGGTGGGACCTCCTCGCGATGGTGTAATGCGGCGCGTTTGGCTCATTCTCGGGGGGCTCGTCGCCGTCATCGCGCTCGCGGCTTGTGGGACATCCACATCAAAACCTCATTCGCACCTTGTTCGCGGCTGCAGCCCGAGCCTGGCGCACCGTCACCGATGCGCGCCAACTCCGGCACATACGTTGTCGTGTGGTCTACATGCAACCCCGGCGAGCTTGGTGTCCAAGGTCGCAGCGGCCGCCCCTGGGGACGTCGTGTGCCTTGCTTCGGGTGACTACAGCAGCTTCAAGGGCACTAGCAAATCCGCTCCCGGAATCACGATCACTTCTGCGCCGCGCGCGAGGGTCACGTTCAACTCCGGTATCAAGCTGAACCTCAGCAACGTCCAGAACTTCACGCTCGATGGGACTGGCGGCGGGGGCAGGATGACCGTCGGCGGCTTGCTGGACGCGGAAACGAGCGGCGACGCGCTCCAGAACAAGGCGCTCAACCTCACATTCCAGAACATCAACTTCGCCGCTGGCGGGAGCGTTCTGATCAGGGGGCCGGAGAACTCCAACATCGTCTTCAACCGAGACACGTTCGTTGCTGGAAACGCCAACTGCGCCGGTGGTGGAAGTCCTAGCGGGCTCAGCGGCATCTTCTACCTCCTGTACAGCACCGCCACGTCCAGGACGCAGTCTGGCGTGAGCGTCGAGAACTCGGTGTTCGTCGCGCCCGCCGATCTCTGGAATCCGTACCGCGCGATGCAGACGGGGGCCCCGCTGACTGTCAAGAATAACGTGTTCGTCGGGTTCCTGGATCACACGGAATCCGCAAGTTGCAACCACATCGACACGCTTCAGCTTTTCAGCGGCACGCCGGGCACCTACGGCGGCGTTAGGTTCACCGGCAACCTCTGCTACGACGACTACGGATGCATCATGGCGTTCGACGGGACGTCGGACAACACGATCACCGACAACGCCTGCTTCGACATCGAGCAGAACTGCGTGATCCTCTACTCGGACCGCGGGTCGGTCGTCAACCACAACACGCAGCAGGCGGGCAGCGCCGGCAGGTCCGGTTGCACGACTAAGCCGACCACGCAGGCATGCACTAGCTCAAAGCTGTTTGCGAACGGTCACAAGCCCGGCGATCGCGCAACCAGCGGAGAGACGCACGCCAACAATATTGACGGCTCGCGCCCGAACATCGGGGACGCTGGCTCGCTGTCCACGAACGCGAACAACATGTGGCCCGGCGCGCGTTCTCCGAACATCAGTGGCAGGCCTACCTTTGTAGGCGGTACGCATCCGACCACCTGGGCGGGCTTCGAGCTAACGTCGGGATCGACCGGCCACGATGGCGGCAGCGACAGGCTGGATGTGGGCATTCGGAGCAGCGCGGGCGGTCCGCCCACGGGCGGTGGCTCCGCGCCCGTGAACACGGTCGCGCCCGTGCTCAGAGGGTCGACGGTCCGGGGACAGACGCTCTCCACAACAGACGGTACATGGACGATCACCGGCAACGTGCCGACGGCGACCACCTATCAGTGGTACGACTGCCCGACCTCCACCTTCTCGGCGGCGTCATGCACGCCGATCCAGCCGCACACGTCCCCGACGAGCGCGAACCACCCGGCCTACACGCTCCAAGCCTCCGACGTCGGCCACTACGTGTTCGCCGAGGTCACCATGACGAACGCGAACGGGCAAGTCAGTGCCGTTTCGAAGGCGGCGGGTCGGGTGGCCTCATGAGTCTTGCGATCGCCCCCAGGCTAGGCTAGGGGCAGCGCGGAGGTGATCACCGCCGACGCGACACAATGGCTGTTCCGTCACCCGAGGTGCACGGCGCGCTGTTGGCGACGGGTCGGTTCCGACTGGCCGGCGAGGGCTAGACACGATTGGTTCGCGACCGGCGGGCCCGAGTGAACCGCGCCTCGCTAAGGTGACGCCAAGCGTCAGGTAGTAGCCGCGGGTGGTGACCGAGGCTGCCGATAGCTTCCCGGACCGGCACATCGTCTGCTTGGTGCGTCGCTCCAAGCTCGCGCCTGACGACGGTGCATCGACGAGGTCGGCCGGGAGCCGCTGGCTCCCCGGCGCGGTCCAAGCAGGACAGAAACGGGCAAGCTGCGCTTGCCCTGAGCGATTCCGCAGCCGTGCGGGCGCCCACCGAGCTCTGGGCGCCCACCGCGACAAGCCAGCGGCCGAGTCCTGAGCGGGACCTGTTTGAGTAGCTAGTCGAATCAATGAACGCCGCGGTCGATGTTGCGGCCATCCTCCGGCGACACGCCGCACGGAATCGCGGAACGTCGACAGCAAGGCCCGGGCCGTGCACGACATCCTCACCAACCCGTGCTACGCCGGGGTGTACTCGTATGGGAGAAAGCGGCTACAGCGCACGCTCGAGGACGGGTGGGGCGCGACCGGCTGGTGTTTGGGCCGTGCGAGAGTGGCACGCTTTCCTGATCGACCATCACCCCGGGGACATCACCGTCGAGCAGCATGAGGCGAACCAGGAGGGGCTGCGGGCTCACCCGTCAGCTCTGCGCAGCCACAGCAGCCAGTCGCCCGCGCCACGTTATAGCTGCACGCGTGGCCGGCGGATCTACGGCACGACCAGGTGCCGGACTGCCGGCGGATCGAGCGGTTGTGACGGATGCGATCTTCCAGGCGCTCTCGCCGGCAGCGAGCGACGCCACGCTGCGCACGATCGACCATCGAACAGCTCATAGAAACTCACCAGCCGGCGAAGTCTGGTACTCACGCAGCGACCGACCGGTACGCCCCCGAACTCGTCCGCGCAGGGGGATCAAACACAATCGATCTGGAAGTCATGCCCACGCCCCTGCACACCGAGCGCACCTGGCTCAATCTGGGGAAAGAGGCACTGTTGAGGGCGCCGCCCGCTGCCACGGATGGCCAGCCGAGCTACTCGGACGCGGCCCAGAGCAAACCTACCTACCAACCAGGTCCACGACAACCCTGTGCACCAGTTGAGAAAGTCGTCCGCTAAGAAGCACGGGCATCGCGGCCAATGCACAGTGATGTCGCTAGCGTTCGGCTAACGCCGGCTCTGCCAACCGGTGCGCCCAGGAGACACTGTGGCGGGCGAGGAAGTCGTTGATGTCTGCACCGTTCAAGCCGTCGACCTCCCGGATGATCTTCTCCTCGGGCCAGTTCCACCATGCGATTTCTAGTAGAGCGTCGACCTGCTCGTCGGTAAATCGGCGGCGAATCTCTCTTGCAGGTACACCGCCAACGATTTCGTACGGGCGCACATCCTTCGTTACAACCGCACGTGCGCCTATGACAGCGCCGTGTCCGATTGTGATTCCGTCGAACATAAGCACGTCGCGCCCAATCCAAACGTCGCTGCCGATGACTGTGGTCCCTCGGTAGATTGGATGGTGCTCATATTGGCCCGGTAGACCGAATACCTCCCGAATCGGCCACGTGCTCACCCAGGCGGGGTTGTGTGCTCCCCCGGCAAGAAGCATTACATTCGCAGCGATAGAGCAGAAGCTGCCGATCTCAACCGTTACGGCAGAGCCGGCGAACGGGGGAATCAGTGGCGCTCCGTACGTGTGATGACCGATCGTCACACGCGGCGCGCTGACGAACGGCGCCTCCTTACGACGAGCCCGTAGTGACTCGAACTTCCGCACGAGCCGGCTCTGTCCATACATGTGACGACTGGCGACGACATGCGGCTCGTTGAGGAAGGGCGCGATATTAGGACTGGCGCGTACTGCCTCGAGCTTCTGCAGGAGTCTATTCTGTTTGCCCATCAATCCTCCGTAGTGTGGCCTCCATCTTCAAGAAACGTGGGTCGGCCAACTGTTCTTATGCACCGAAGCCGAGAATCGCACCAACAGTCGAATTCAGGGCGTTGCCGAACCGGCGACGGCTCGAGCCGCTCTAGGCTGGAGGTGATGAGCGTCAGAAGGTCGCCAAGAGGAACGCGCTCTCTCAGCCGCTCGAGACGTCGCCAGGATCAGCGGCAATGCTCGGTCCCGACGCAGCGGAGCTCGCTTATCGCGGTGCGCGAGCTGCAACTAACGTCCCCGCCGACGCAACCGGCTGCGTACCGCGCATCATGAACGGCGGCTCCGTTGGGAGCGTCCTCACGCGCGTCACGGAAGCGGTGAGCAGATGGTTAAGCGTGAGCTCGTCAGCCTCCGCCGACACCGCCAGACCCCGATTGCCAAGCTCAGTGGCGATCTGCGTTTGGTGGTCATCGACATGCTCGCCGTGAACAAGGCGACGCGGGACCAGGACCGGACACTTGCCCACCTCAAGGGCCGCCAGTGCCGTTCCCACTCCGGCGTGGGCGACCAACACGTCAGCTTCGCGGATGGCCCGCGTCAATTCGCGCTCGGGGATCGCGTGGTGACCGATTATTCCCAGCGCACGAGCATCTGTATCGCCCGTCTGCCACAGGACGTCTGTCTCGGACGGCAGGATTGCTAGCAAACGCCGCACGAGGCGCTCGAATCCGTAGTTTTTGAACGTGCCGAGAGAGACGACCACCTTTCGCAGCAGCATCGGACCCTCCACTGCCCGATTGCCCGGACCGAACGAGTCGAACACAGAGCCGCGATATTGCCACTTGCGGTCGGCCCACGCCGGGTACTGCGTGTAAAGGTCGACGCCAGGGATGTGACTTATCATGTGCGCCGTCTTCGAGGGGCCGTCGCTGCGCGCGGCGCTCTCGACATAGTGGCAGCGCAGGCCCGTCGCGCGGCCCAGAGCGAAGAAGGGCAACGCCATGGCCGAGCCGGTGCTGACGATGGTGTCGATCTTGTTCTCTCGAAGGATCCGCGCGGCGAGCGGAACATTGCGTAGGACGTTCCCCGGGTCGCGGCCGCCGACGAAGTGAACAAAGTCAACCGCTTCGCCCTGAAGCAGGGACCTGCTCTGCGGCGTGTCAAACGTGGCCCAGCGAAACGGCCCGTCGACGCCGACGAGACGTCGGTGCAGGCGGTGTAGTTGCTTGAGATGCCCGCCGGTGGAGGCGACTAGAAGCGTCGTCAACGTTCAACCCCAGCGAGCTCGGGCCGGAGCTCCCAATGGCGGGCTACAAGGTCACGCGTGTGGTCGATGTTGCGCGCGCTGGATGCGCCGAACACGATCGCCTCGATGTTAGGCTGCGTGCAGACCCACTTGATTGCTTCCTCGGCCGGGACTGCACCTGAAGCGAACACGGACATCGCAATGGCCCGGAAGCGGCGCTCGCGCAGGGCCCTCTCGTATGCCTGCAGACCGCCGCACATCCGGAAGCCGATCTTGTTGATGTTTGAACAAACGATCGGGTTCTCGATCCCCTGCTCCTCGAGCACCGGAAGGAGCGCCGGCATGTTCATCGAGATGAATCCCGGTTCGGCGTCGTACCGGCGCTGGACATGTTCGGCGAAGATCCGGAAAGCATCCTTGAAGCCGAGGCCGAGCAGCAGGTCGACGACCACATTCTGGAGGAAGATCACTGGAGTGCGCAATCCGTCAAACATCTTCATCTCGGCATCGATGAGCAGCGTGGCCACGCCCTCGATGTCCTTCCGAGCCATCGAAGAACCGCCCCGGATCGCCGCATCCATGAGACCCTCGTCGGGTAGGAACCGCTTGAGCGCGCCAAGCATGCCGTCCTCCGTGACGGCGTTCGCGTACTTGTGGGCATACGGCATGCAAGGGTAGAACGCGAGGTCCGAATAGCGTTCTGGGTGCGCCCGCACGTGATCGCAGATCAGGGCAACGCGCTCGTGTGTTGTGCACATGAACGTGTGGACTCCGGCGTCGTATGCGGCATTGAGAACGTCGATGACGGCGTCGAGCGACTGGAAGCGCATCATCTGAGTCCGGGCCTTCTCCTCCGACATGTGGTTGACGCCGAAGAACTGGTTGTCGCCGAACAACAGACGGTCCATCAGGCGCCCCGTCGTGTCTCGAGCTGGCCCACCGACTGCGCTGCCGGCTGTGGTACGAGCCGCGGCAACCGAAAGCGTCGCCGGCGTTTGGCCGGCACGGGAGCAATGTCCTTGCCCTGCGCGAGCGTCGACGCGCCCCTCTCCGCGTCAGCGATCATCATCGCGATCACCCGATCGGTCTCGGCTGCGCTATCGAACCCGTTGATGCCGTCAGTGGTTCGGTCCCGAATACGCGCAACGAAATGCTCAATTTGGCTGCTGTACTCCTCTCCACGCAGGTAGAAGCCGACCGGCTCCGTCAGCTCGGTGGTGTACCGCACGTTCCATCCAGTCTCGTAGCCGTCTGGGACCGTCGCGGTGTCGCGCAGGTAGACCTGGATCTCCTGGCGGTCGGCGAAGATCCGTCCAGCCGTGCCCCATGCGGTGATCCGGGTGGTCATCTTGCGATACGACTCGTCCGACCAGTTGACCGAGATGCGCGAGGCCTGCCCGTCAGGGAAGTAGAGCGTGCTGTGTACCTCGTCGTCGATCTCGCGGGAGAAGACCGAGCCGAGGACGGTGCCGCCAACGCCGATGGGCTCGCCGAGGTACCAGTTGAGGAGATTCAGGGGGTGCGCTGCGTAGTCGTAGAGTGCGCCGCCACCCTCCTCCTTGCGGCTGCGCCATGTACTGCCCTTCGCCTTTAGTACCACCGGTCCGTACGCCTCGCCGAGGACGTGGCTGACGGTCCCAATCGCGCCCGCGTCGAGCAGGCGCTTGACCTCGGCAAACGAACCTACAAATCGGTTGTGGTAGCCGACCTGTGTGACGACTCCCCGTTGGCGGGCTAGCGAGCTCAGCTCGTCCGCGTCCGTCACGCTGAGCGTGAACGGCTTCTCGCAGAACACATGTAGTCCGCGCTCGAGCGCCGATCGGACCATGCCGGTGTGGGTGCGAGAGGGGGTCGCAATCAGAACCGCATCGAGCTCGAGCTCCCGCAGCATCGCTTCGTAATCGCTGTAGGTGGCAACGCCGGTGTACTTCCTTAGTACGCCCAGCACATAGCCTGAGGAGTCGCACACCGCAGCCAGCTCCACTTCGGGATGGGCCTTTACAACCGCAAGGTGCGAGAGCCCCATCTTGCCGAGCCCGACTACCGCGATCTTGATCATCGAAACCCCGCTTCGAGAGCTCGTGGTTACTTATCGGCTGACGAGGACGCTGGCGGCGTCGTAGACGAACGGCAGGTCGGCCTCGATATCGCGAAGTAGCGGTGCCGTGGCGTCACGCTGCGACGGGATCAACTCTTCCAGAGGCAGCGGCCAGTGGATCGCCACGTCTGGGTCGTTGTAGGCGATGCCCCGCTCGGTGGCATCGGCGTAGTAGCTGCTCTGCTTGTACATGACGTCGGCGACGTCCGTTAGCACACAGAAGCCGTGCGCGAACCCGATCGGACAGTACGCCGACCGCATGTTCTCCTCGGTCAACTCGAACGCCTCCCACTCGCCGAGGGTCGGCGACCCTCGCCGGATGTCGACCATCACGTCGACGATCGCGCCTCGGGCGCAACGCACCAGCTTCGCCGCGCCGTCGCCAATCTGAAAGTGCATTCCGCGCACGATCCCCTTGCGCGAACGCGAGTGGTTGTCCTGAACCATCTCCTCGATGATCCCCAGCTCGGCAAACGCCTCGCGGCGGTAGGTCTCGCAGAAGAACCCCCGCTCGTCGCCGAGCACCCGGGGCTCGATCAGGGTCGGCCCATCGAGCCGAGTCTTGAGACGCTTCATCTGTTCCCCTTTGATTGCTATTGATCGTCAGACGGCCGCGCCAGCCCGCAGGCCAGCGAGTTCCAGGTAATCGGCGAGCGCCGTGCGCCAGGACCGCAGCGCCGGCAGGCCGGCTCGTGCGGAGGCGGTGGATCGCAGGACGCCGTTCAGCGGACGATCCGCGGCGCCCGGGGCAATCGTGGTAATCCCTTCCTCGACCGACACCTCGACGCCCGCCAGCTCCATGATCGCCTCGGTGAAACCGTGCCAGCTGGTCGCGCCGGAGTTCGTGATGTGCAGAGTCCCCGTGACGCCGGCATCGACCGCGGCCACGAGCCCGCTCGCGAGATCGGCGGTGAAGGTCGGCGTGAGCTGCTGGTCCGCGACGACCTTGAGCGCGCCCTGCTCGCGAGCGCGGGCGATCATCCGGGTCACGAAATTGCCGCCCTTTGAAGCGCTCCCATGTAGGCCGTAGAGCCCGGCGGTGCGAGCGACGAGCGCCCCTGGGGCGTAGGCCAAGGCGGCGTGCTCGCCGGCGAGCTTGGAGATCGCGTAGATGCTCCTCGGGTTCGGCAGGGCGTCCTCGTCGTACGGCTCGGTGGCGCTGCCGTCAAACACGTAGTTGGTGCTCAGGTGAATGAACTGAGCGCCCACCGCCGCGCACCCGGCGGCCAGGCGCTTGACCGCCCGCGCATTGACTGCGAACGCCCGGTCCTCCTCTCGTTCGCACACCTCCACGTTGTGGAAAGCGGCGCAGTTGAACACGATTGTGGGGCGAAACTCGGCGAACACCGATTCGACCGCAGCGTCATCGGTGATGTCGAAGTCGGTGCGAGCCGGCGCGTAAACCTGGCCGCCCCCGCGAAGCAGAGCTTCGAGATCGGAGGCCAGCTGGCCCCCACCCCCCGTGATCAGAGCCCGCGCCGTGCTCATAGCGCAGCCCGGAACTGGTCGATCTGCGGCGTCAGCTCGCTTAGCAGCTCGAGCCAGCGGATGTTGTAGAAGCGCGGGTCGGTGAGCATCGTCCGATCCTCGACGTCGATCTCGGCGAGGATGCTGTCGATCGCCTCCACCACCGAGTGGCAGGGCTGGAAGCCGAGGCGACCGGCGAGCTTCGCGTTTGAGCACTCGTAGTCGCGTGTGAGCCGCGGGGCGGGCTCCTCCTTGAGCGTGACCGAGCGACCAAGCAGTTGGACCGAGCCGGCCACCAACATCGCCAGCTCGCGGATCTGGTAGTTCGAGTGCAGGACGTTGAAGATCTCGCCACGCACGAGCTCTGAGGGGGCCTCCATGGCGGCGATCATCGCGTCCGCCACGTCGCGCACGTCGACCAGCGGGCGCCACATCCACCCGCCACCGTGCAGCGAGAGCTGGCCCTTGAGCAGCGCGTCCTTGACGAACGTGTTCACGACGAGGTCAAAACGCATCCGCGGGCTGTGTCCGTACACCGTCCCGTTGCGGAGCATGACGGGGCACAGGCCGTCGTCGACGAGCCCAAGGAGGGCTTGCTCGCCGTAGCGCTTGGAGGTCGCGTACGCGCCGCGTGGCTCGATCGGCGCACGCTCGTCGTGCATGCCCGGCGGCATCCCGTCATACAGCGAGCACGACGAGGCGAACACGAGGCGCTCGACGCCGCGGTCGACGCAGTTGCGCCCTAGCGTCTCGGTGGCGACCGCGTTCATCTGCCAGTTCGCTTCAGGGTCATATTCGGCTGTGGGATCGTTCGACAGCCCCGCCAGGTGGATCACCGCGTCGACGCCGTCAAGCGCGGTCGCGGGCATGTCGCGCACGTCCGCCTCCGTCAGCTCAACCCGGTCGAGGATCGCCCCGATTGGGCCGCGGCCCCAGTAGAGCCGATCGAGGAGCCGTACGCGGTAGCCCCGGTCCAGTAGGCGCTGGGTGAGAACACAACCGATGTACCCGGCGCCGCCGGTCACCAGAATCAGACGTCCAGGATCGGGCGCTAGGGGCGACAGCCCGTTGGTTCGGCGGGCCAGCGGCGCCATCGCCGCGCGTCGGGTGCCGTTGTCGGTCATGCGGTTAACACTCCTGCCAGTTCGAAGATCCAATAACTGCCTCAGTAACGGCCGAGCGCGAAACCTTCTTTCGACCCTCCCTCGGACGGCCACAGAGCAAGTCTCACCCCCGTCGCGGCGTTGATCCTCCAGATGCGCACGATGCGTCGCTTCCTCGTGAACCACCGCTGGCTCTTGGCCGTGCTCCTGGCGAGCACGGTGTTCGCCGCCGTCTGCGCCAAGCTGAACACCTCGGGCAACCTGACCGTGGCGGGCGCGACCAGCCACGTCATGATCGACTATCCGAACGCGTCGATCGTCGACCGCAGCGCCATCGGCACCGCGCAGGACGATCTCGCGCTGCTCCAGCAGCACGCCACGCTCTACGCCAGCCTGATGACGACGCCCCCCGTCCTCGACGCGATCGGTAAGCGGATGGGCGTGCCCGGCGGTCGGATCTCGGGCATCGCCGACATCACCGTCCCCGCACCCATCCAGTTCACCATGGCCGGAAGTGAGGAGCATGCCAGCCAGCTGGTAGCCTCCGAGGCGCCCTACCGGCTCGAGCTCCAGCCCTCACTCTCCGAGCCGATTCTCACCATCTACGCAGAAGCGCCATCGGTCGACGGCGCGCTGCGTCTGGCTACCTCGGCTTCTTTGGGCCTCGGGGACTACCTGCGATCGGTGGCCCAGCAACAAGGCTTCCCCAGACAGGAGCTTCCACAGCTCCGTGCGCTGGGCAGCCCGCGAGGCGGAGTCTCGAACAGCAAGGCAAAGCTAGAGATCGCCGGGCTGACCTTCATCACCGCATTCGCGCTCAGCTTCGTCGTCCTGCTTCTGCTCCTGCGCCGCCGCTGGCGAGGCGCTGAGAGGGATTCCTCGCGGCCGCCACGGCGATCACGCCTCACCGGACGCGCCGCGGCCGACTGGCCGCGCACCACGCGCCTACTCCCGTGGTCGATCGCCGGGCTGATCGCGATGATCTGGTTGACGCCGTTCGACCGTCTCCAGCTGGGCGGCGGGGGAGCGCCAATCAATATCACGCTCGATCGGGTAGTGATCCCGATCGTGGCGGTGATCTGGTTGATCGCGTTCACCGCCGGCCCGGGTGCCGCGCCCCGGCTTCAGCTCACGCGCGTCCACCTCGCGATGGGCGCATACCTGACCTGCGCGTTCCTGAGCGTCGTCCTCGACGCCCACTTCCTAAATCATACGGGCGAGCTGGCAATCTCCGTCAAGAAAGTTCCGCTGCTCGTGTCGTACGTATCGATCTTTGTGATCGTTGCCAGCTCGATCCGTAGGAGCGAGGTGCGGGCATTCATAACGTTCACGCTCGTGCTGGCGGTAATCGTCGGCCTCGAAGCGATCTACGAGTACCACACCCACCAGGATCTGTTCCTGACCCTGCTCGGGCACTTGGGACCGTTTAAGCTCTCTGCCGCCGATACGGCGAACGCCACGGTGCTCGACAGCCAAGGCCGGTTCGACCTGCAGGGCCCGACCGATTACGGGGCCGAGCTCGTGGGAATCCTCTCGATGGCCCTGGCGATCGCGCTACTGAGATTCCTAAAGGCGACATCGCTGCGGCAGCGGATTCTCTACGGCGTGCCTATCGGCCTCCTGCCCTACGCGATGTTCGCCACGGAGCGGAAAACAGCGCTGGTCGCTCCGGCCATCGCCTTCCTGACGATCGCGTACTTCCGCCGACGGCGGCTTCTCTCGCTGGCGCCCCTGATCCTCGTGCTCGCCGTCGGGGCGGTCGCAATCTCACCGCAGACCTTCGGCCACGTCGTCTCCCAGTTCACAGGGGCGGACGCCACGAAAACGGCGACGGTCGATGCGCGCACGGCCAACTTCGACGCCGTCCGCCCGGACCTCTGGAGCCACTTGCTCCTCGGCCGCGGTCAGGGCTCGTACGCGCCGCCCAACGACCGGATCGTCGACTCGGACATCATCCTCCCGCTGATCGAGACGGGCGTGCTTGGCCTGGCGGCCTTCCTGCTGATCCCGCTCTCGCTGTTTTCTCTGGCGCGCAGGAAGGCGTCCGAACCCTCTGAGGCGGACTCCACGGCTGCACTCGTCGGTGTGACGGCGGCGACGATCCTCTTATGCCTCGCCACCCTCTACAGCTTTATGTCGTTGCCGCACGGCCCGGATGTGTTCATGTACCTGGCCGGCCTCACGGTTGTCGCTCTCGGGTCGGACGGAGAGCCTCGAGGAGTTCCCCGCGCGCGTCATCATCGCCTCGCGCGCGGCGACCGGAGACGCATTGGCCATCCCGCCCCCATACTCACGGCACCGGCGCAGCAACTGCGCCACCGTGCGTAAGTCTGGCTATCTGCCGGGCGTTGGTTTGACACGGTGCGCATTGGTATTCGCATGCGACGGCTCTGGCGGCTGAAGCTCGGCATGATGCTCAGCCTCGTGCTCGCGCTGCTGGCTGCCATCTGGAGCGTCGAAAAGATCAGCCTGATACCGCCGGGATTGTCGTCGCGGTCGGGGTTGGAGATGGCGACCGCGCACACGGAGGTGCTGGTTGACACGCCCCAATCCATCATGACGAACCTCCGTGAGAACTCCTACAGCATCGACGGGCTCGTCAACCGTGCCGTCGTGCTCGGCAACGTGATTGCGAGCACGCCGGTGGAGGCGAGAATCGCGCAGCGCGCCAATGTTCCGGCGGCGCTGCTGCGAATCCAGGCGCCGATCACGGTGCACGTGGCGTCGCTGCCGCTGGACTCCCAGGACGCGCGGAGCATGACCGACATTCTCAAGTCCAACGAGCAGTATCGCATCGCGATCGAAGCCAGCCCGACTGTCCCGATGCTCGATATCTACGCCCAGACGCCCACCGCGGAGAGCGCGGCCGCATTGGCCAACGCTGCAGTAGACGAGCTGAAGGCGTACGTGTCGAGGCTGGCAAGCAGCCAGGCGACGCCGGCCAATGACCAAATCCGGATCGAGCAATTGGGCCGCGCCACGGGGTTGGTGATCAATCCTGGCGTCAAGTACCAGGTGGCCCTGTTGGTCTTCATCCTCACCTTCCTGCTGGCCTGCGCGACGACGATCTTCACCTCGCGGATCCGCGCGGGATGGCGACTAGAGGAGCTGTCCGACCGGACGGCGCGGGCCTGACGCCGCCGAGCGATGGAGCTGCTTCCGATCCTGCGATGGGTGTGGCGCCGGCGGTTGGTGCTCGGCGGAGCACTGATCGCCTCGGTCGCGGCGTTCGTCGTGCTGGGGGGCAGCCGGTCGTCCCGAGCCACCAGTGCGGTCGCCTGGACGCAGGTGACGCTTGACACCCCGCGCTCCCAACTAGTCGCGGCAGCGCCGGCGGGCGCAGACACCCTGTCCTGGCGGGCGTCGCTGCTGACGCATTTGATGGCGACCGACACCTCGTCACGCGAGCTCGCCCAACGTCTCGGCCTGACCCAGAACGAACTCGCCGTAGTCGATCCGAGTTTCGCCGCGCCGATCGTCCAGACCTCGATGGCGGTGGCCTCGGCCGAGGCCGCCTCCCTGGTAGCGACGCCGTACAGCTTGGCTGTCTTCCTTCCAGATCCCGGGCTTCCGGTGGTCTCGATCGAGGCGGGCGCACCGCAGCCCTCCGCCGCCGAGCGGCTCGCCACGGCGGCCGTCGCCATCCTGAAGTCGCAAGGATCGCCAGGGGGACGCTTCAGTTCGCTGATCCCGACCGACGGCGATGCGCGAAGTCGAACACTCCAGCCGTTCGCGATCGATCAAGTCGCGCCGGTACGGGTGAGGCTGTTTCCCGCCTCGACGCTCTCGCTCAAGGCCATCGCCGGAGCGCTAATCGTCTTTCTGCTGTGGTGCGTCCTCGGCTGCCGGCTCGCGTGCCGACTTCGCCCACGCAGCCGTGCGCTAGCCGCCTAACTACTTCCCGCGGAATACGTTGCGGTTCGAGCGGCATTTTCCGTCCGGTGTCACGATGAGAATTGCCTTCAAGTGAGCGATGCTTCTCGTTGAAGAAGAGTGCTGGCCGACGCTCTTGAGGGGCCAGTCGGAGTGCGTGTGGGACGACGCGTTGCCGTTCGAGGTGAAGGAACTGTCGGACGATCTGGCGGCGCTGGATGGGTTGTTATCAGATCACGAGTTGCCGTGGGCGGGTGGAGCGGTGGCAGCGGAGTTTCACGACACGAGGCGGGCGGTGTTGACCGGGGGTCGGCCGACGCTCACGTTGGAGACATACGCGCGATTGATGGTGCCAGCAGCGCTACCGGTGGGGGTGTCAGACGTTAGTCGGCTTCAGCACTTCGGTCTTGCCTCCCCCGAGCGGCGGCGGATCGTCCGCGAGATCGCCCGCAGCTTGCGCCCCATCGACCGCGAGCGATCCCGCGCCCGTCGCTGCTTCTCGGCCCACCAGGTGGGCCAGCTTGCGCGCTTCCCTGGCCAGCACTCTCACGCCACTCGACGCTGGCCCCGAGTCGGTCGGATACTCCACGTCCGCGTGGATCACGGTCGAGTCGATCCTCACCGCCCGCGGCCTTGACCGCATCTCCTGGTCGCCTTGACGATCAACGCGCGCGTCAGGTCCGCCACCGTCTCGACACCGATCCGTGTGGTCAGCTTGCGCACCCGTCGACCGAACACCAAGCCCCGCGCGCTGGGACTAATCCTGGAGCGTCGAGCGCGATAGGCAGCCGGGGCCGAGAATACGCTGCTGCCCGGACCTGTCGGCGAGCTCGAGCGGCTCCGGATGTCGATCCAGGACGTCACACTCGACGGCGGGTTCGTGCCGGCCCGACCAACGCCGCGCTCAAGCTCCTTCATCCGAAGACGGTGTCATAGCGGGCCGACAGCAGCCAGCATTCCTAGTGAGCGGTCCTGCGCCTGCAACGCTACTGCACCGGCGCCGAGGGCCGGATGAGCCACTTCAAACGACGCTACGCCCTAGTGTCCTGAAGGTTTTTCCGCGGCACGTAACTGATCCGGACCGGGAACGGCGCCACGCACAGCATCGGAGTGGCGCGTGATCGGCGTTAGCGCAGTACCGTCGGCGTTCGCCACCCCCGGAGCCAGCCACCCCGTCCGCAGCTCCGAGTCGCCGGTGTTCACCGAGACCGGGCTGGTGATCGCCGCGAACGGCACCGGCCGGCGCCCGACCACTGTCGCGACTACGGTACGGCTTGCCGCACGTTTCTGGTGGCCGAGTTCGCCAGTGCCGGCGTACCCAACCCGCAGCAGATGTCGCAGCAGCACGGCCCCCCTGTACAGCGCCCGGTGGCCGGGCGAGAAGTGCTTGCGCGCGTACATGATGCGCGTCACCGCGTAAAGGCTCTCGACGTGCGGCTTGACGCCGTCCTTGGTCACGCCCTTGTGCAGGATCGTCATCTGCGGCAGGTGCCGAATCTCCCACCCTGCCGTTTTGACCCGGCGGCAGAGATCAGTCTCCTCAGCGTACATGAAGAAGCGCTCGTCGAACCAACCCGCGCTCTCTAGCGCCTCGCGACGCACGAGCATGAACGAGCCCGTCGTCCAGTCGCATGGGAACTCCTGGTCGTACCGGCGCGGGTCGAGCTCACGTTCGCCCAGCCAGCGCGGCCGCCGCCGCAGCCGGCCGGCCGACAGGGCATCGCCGAGCGCACGCAGCGCGTTGGGAAAGTAGTAGGCCGTGGGACACAGCAAGCCGTCCTCGCTGACGATCTGACGGCAGCCGACGAGCCCGACCGTCGGACGCGCGTCCATCAGCGCCACCAAGTCGGCAAACGTGCCGTCGATGATCTCCGTGTCCGGGTTTAGGAAGAGCACGTAACGCGCATTGCAGGTCATCAGCGCGCGGTTGTTGGCGTGACCGAAGCCGTGGTTCGCCGACCATACCGTGCGCGCCTCGGGAAACTGGTTGGTGACGAGCTCGGCCGTTCCGTCTCGCGAGTCGTTGTCTACCACGACTACGTCGGCGCTGATCTCGCCGACGTGGTCGACCACAGTCGGCAGCAGGGCCTGAATCCAGTGGGACTCGTTCGTCGAGATGGTGATGATCGCGAGATCGTGCACGTCACAGTAACGTCCCGGGAGAGCGCGGTTTTGCGCCGCTGCGCTAATTGTTCGCGCTATCGGACCAACAGAACCACCGCTTCAGCACACAGATCCCTTCGAGTCTCGTGATTGCTTCCGCCGGGGTCCACGCGCGCCTGTTTGAGCGCCTTGGCGATACTGCCTCCGCCGCTCCGGACCCCGAGACGCGGCACCGCGGAAGAGCGTGCCCCATCACCACGTTGGTCAATGAGACCGTAAAGCGTCTACCTCTGCCGAAAATGCGAAAGTTCCCTGCTGACCCAGGCGCCGTTGCACGGCTCCCACTACCGCTCGTGCGCGAGAGAAATAGGTGACGCCGCGTGCCCAAGATCCTGCCCCAAATCCGTCTCCGGTGGCGGGGGGACAGCCTCCCGCCGTCGCGGCGCCGTCCGTAAACGCGCTGCCGTCGAGCCGCGGTCCGCTGCGCGACGCCCGCGGGACGACCGGTATAGAGCCAGGATCCGTCACCGTGCCCTGCTTGACACCTGACAGGTACGCGGACGTCGGAGGTCCTCCTCCAAGCCTTGGTAGCGACCGGCACGATCCTGGACAGGCTTCGCCCGTCTCGCTCCGCAAAGTGGCGCTGGCGCCGCCGCCTACTGATCTAGGTCCCAGCGAGGACGATGTAGCAGCGGTAGAACCGCCTCCGCCCGGCGCCCGAACCGCTCCGGCCCTGTCACGAGCCAGCGCAAAGGTCGATACCGGCTCGCAATCGACCGACGAAAACACATCGCTCGACGAACCGCGAGCGGCGGTCAATAGCGGACTGCGGTGGACCATGATGCGCGGCGTAGTCGTCGAGGGAACGAACCTGCTGGGAGTGGCCATACTCGCGCGTCTCGTCGCTCCAGCGGAGTTCGGGCGATACGCCATTGCGCTGATCGTCCTGCTCTTGGCCGCAGTGCCGACTTGGGCGGTTTCCTACACCATCGTGCAGCGCGACCAGATTGATCGCGACCATCTGAAAACGGGCCAGACGCTCACGATCGTCATGGGCCTGGCGATCTGTGCGTCCTGCTTTGCAGCGTCCTACACGGTCGTTCCCATCCTGTTCGGCGCGCGGACCGCGGTGCTGGTGCGTCTCATGACGCCTGCCTGCTTCATCAATTCAGTGAACACAGTGCAATATGGGATCCTCTCCCGCCGACTCGAGTTTCGCCGATTGAGCCTGCTCGACATGACGGTTGCGGTGGTCTCCACGGTGGTATCGATCCCGTTGGCAGTAATCGGCCTGAACGGAGCAGCGATCGTGCTAGGCGTGGACGCGGCAAGCGTTGCCGGCTTCATCCTCATCTGCTGCTGGGTCCTGCCCCCGATCCCGACGTTCCGCCTTCGCGCGGCGCGTGATTTTGCGCGGTCCGGGATTTCGGCCGCATCTAACGCCGGGAGCCTGGTGTGTTTTGAAAACTGCGATTACGTGATCGTCGGCGCACGCGTCGGCGCCCTCCAAGCTGGCTACTATTTTCGCGCGTACACGCTTGGTGTCGTGTATCAGACGAAGGTGAGTCAGGTGATTACCACGGTCGGACTCCCGGTCTTGTCACGCGTCAGGAGCGAAGACGAGGTCCACCGCCTTCAGCAACGAATCATTCAGACCATCACCATGATCCTCTTCCCTCTCCTGACAACGCTCGCGATCGTGGCGCCGAAGTTCGTCACGTGGTTCTACGGGCCTGCGTGGCGAGCATCGGTCGTTCCGGTACAGATCTTGACGATCGGCGGAGCTGTCATGCTTGTCGCGCAGGCGGTTACCGTCACAATGCTGGCGGCCGGCCGCGCTCGAGGCGTAATGCTGTGGGGTTGGGCGCATTTCGTCGCCTACGGCGCAGCCGTTTTCGCCGTCGCCCGGCTAGGTCTACCTGCCGTCGCCATAGCCGCAGTGACAGTTCACACGACATTCCTCATCATCGCCTACCTTCAGCTGCATCGCGGCTGTGTCCGCCGAGCGTTCAAGGCGGTCACTAAAGACCTTCTTCCCGCCGCAGCCGGCTGCGTCTGCCTCACGGCAGTGGCGCTGCCGGTCAGTATGCTCGCGTCGACGCTGGACATTCCGATACTGCCTTATCTGCTCATCGTCGCTCTCGCCGGCGGCACGGGCTACTTCCTCAGTCTGCGCCTTTTGTTCCCCACCGAGCTTCGTGACCTCGGTCTTTTCGTCGGGCGCTTGCTACCCGCGCGTGCGCATCGCGTGTTTGGGCGGTTCATCGTGCAACTGCACACCCAGTCAGCTGCTTAGCACCACATGGAGGGGCGGCCTTCCAGCCGGAGAGACAAGTCGTGGCGTTCGGCGCACGCATTTGGAGGGAGTTAGAAAGCAGTACAGGTAAAGTGGGTCGTGCAGCGCGGCGAGGACCGAGGTCTCCGAGAAGAGGAGCGCGTGGTGTGAGACGCCGCCCTCGCGAACAGTGCGTGCTGTCGCGCGCCGCCCCAGATGGGACTCGCACTCGCCGCCGGCTGCCAACATCGCCTCCAGATCCCGGATCAACTGCCCCGGAATCATGACCACAGCGCCGCTTCTCGAGACACGTCTTCCGCACCGACATGTCCGGTGTAGCCTGAGCTTGTCGTCCATATGCGCGACCAAGCGAGGCCCGCATGTGACACCAGATCCGCTCAGTCCACCACCACATCTGCGGTGACAGAGCGTCCAAAGCGCATCACCCTCAAAGTCAAGCTACTGAAGCTCGATCGTCGAATCCTGACGAGCCGGAGAGTCGTGGCACGATGGGACGCTTCCGCGGCCCTGTTACCGGCGCGGACGGTCACCCGCCACTGCTGCTTTTCCGGGCTAACAGCAGGCGCTGCGAGCGAGGGGCGCGCTGTGCTCGGCTCGGGATGTCAATAACGCGCAGATCGCCCGCGAGGCTGGTGGGTGTCGTTGCCCGGGATCGGGTGGTCGCGTTACTGCGCCCGCCAGCGGTGATACCTCGCCGTCGGCACCTCCAAATCCTTGAGCACGTTCGGCAACTCCAACCCCTCGCCGAGCGTCGGCCTCCCTCAGCTTGCGAACCACCTGCTTCGGCATGTGACGTCGACCTTTGATCGATGCGCTCCTCTGACCGATCTGCAAGGTCATCGAAGCCCCCACACAGGTCGGACCGATCTCAGGGATCCCAGGTCACTTTGCCTTCCTGTCCTGCTCGAGGGCGTCTCTGACGGCTGGCCCCAGCCGCGCCAGATCGCATTCGCGAAGCTCCTGGTGAACAGGAATCCCGACGAGGCGCGCTCGTAATGCACTTGCTTGAGGGAACCGATGAGCGGGAAGCGAGGGGTGGGGCGTATGCCAGAAGTCGATCGCACGAATCCGGTGATGCAACAGGCGGTTCATGAGACTTCGTTTGTCTTCCGCGTCAACCATAAAGGCCCACGGACAGGCGCCCGCGGGAAGCCGAGCGAACGGATTTGCGACCACGTCGCCAAGCTCCATCAACAGACGCTCGTAGTTCTGGCGTCTGCGTTCGGCTATGGTCGCGTCGACCAGACGCGGAAGCAGAAACCGGGTCGCTCGGGCCGGAGGGCAATCGAGGTTTCCCACCGCATCGACACCCGTCGCTGGATCGACCCCGCGGCGGACGCGCTTGAGTGCGGGGCGCCATCGGTCGTCCAGCTCCGTCAGCAGCGCCGACCGTGCCATGAGCCATTCCGCGTGCCTGATGCCGACCATTCCCAGACGCAAGGCGCCGCGCCGAGCCAGCCCGTCAAGGCCGTCGCGACAAAGAAGCGCCGCCCCGTCCGGTAGGCCGAGCGTCTTGTAGAACGTGAAGATCGATAGATCGCCCAACGAGCCGATCGGTCGGCCGTCGATCGTCCCGAACCATCCCTGCGCTACGTCCTCGATCAGCAGTACGTCGTGGGCATCGCACCACCGGCGCCAGCGAAGCACATCCTGCGGGAAGCCAAGATAGTGGGTCACGTACAACGCGGCAACACGCTCATCGAGCAGCTGAGCTAGCTCGTTTTCGTCCGGCTCGAGTGACGCCGAGCCCCCGTAGAAGCGGCACTCAACGCCAGCGCCCACCAGCGCCTCGATCTCGGTGCCGCAATGGTAGGCAGGGACCAGCACCACGGCCCCTGGCGGCAGCCCCAGCGCGCGTATCCCATGCGATATCGCGTGCCGGCCCCGCGAAAACAGCACGCATCCGGGTTGGTCCAAAGGGAACGGCAGATCCTGCGCCGGCCGCCGACTATAGACGGCCGGAGACAGCGGCGGCCAAACTGCCAAGCGGCCGACGCTGTCGTGGCCGCGTGCGCCGCCAGCGGACTCCCGTCGCGCCGCCCGCATGTCGCTACACATATCCCTAGCCCCCAGGTTTTCTGAGGCCGCGGTGGCGTGCAGGGGCTCTTGCATGAGCACTCCGTTGTGCGGACCGCAACGATTACCCGGTGGGGACATCTCTCCCCCCTTGTTTGCTGCTGTCGTCACCGCGTTCCGCCGCATTAGAAGCGCCGGCGGATCCAGCTGCGCCACAGGGGCCGTCGCAGCAGCTTTATGCGCGGGGCGACGCGGATGTACCACACGCGGTAGTAAGCGAGATTCAGAAAGTCCCCGTAGGCCAGCGTGAAGAGTGCACGCAGACGCGGGAGAAGGCCGTTGCGCCGCAGTGCGATCGAATGTAGGGGGTGCGTCTGGGCGTTCAGGTTCTCCTTGTAGCCGTATGAGCCGATCCCGGCCTCGATCGCCGTCGCCCGATCGCTGTTCGCCAACTCCATCATCTTCACCACGCCAACTCGACCGAGAGCAAACTGATCCCACTGCTGGCCGAACAGCCGAGCGGACAGCCGCCAGTAGTAGGTGCCGCCCAGGGCAAAGCACCAGTAGTAGGCGACGACTCGATCGTCGGCCAGCAGGCGGACGAGCCGCACGCGTTCGCTCGCGGCCAGGCTTCGTACGAGATCCCATGAGTACTCGCGCGATCCCGGCCAATCGTCGAAGTGGCCGAGCTTGTTGATCGCCTTCCACTGTGCCTGATGCATCTCGATAAAGGCCGCGAACTCACGCTCGAGCGCGGGCCCTTCCCGTACCACGTCAAGATCGAGCGTGAAGGAGTTGTTCAGCTTCTTGAGCTTGCGGCGGTAGTTTGAGCGCTGGTGACTGCTCAGCCTCTTGAGGTATCCCTCGAAGCCGTCGGACATGTCGAATACGGTGTGCGACCCAGTTTGCCGGTCGCGAACGATCTGCCCCGCGTCGAGCTTCGACGCCGCCGCCCGCACCGCGTCCACGTGGGCAGTCGTGCCCGAGCAAGGCCCGACGTGCACCATATCGACGTGATCGTCCTCGAACAGCTGCTTGATCGTCATTCGAAACGCCTCGGGTGCCAGGTTGGGACGAACCAGCGGCTCCATGACTGCGAGCGTGGAGTCCGAACCAACCAGCTTCGCCACGCGTGCTCGGCCGAACGGCGTGGCCAGGCTGTCGATGAAGAAGGGCAAGACACCCACGAGCTCGTCGCGCGATCGAACAGCGACGACGCGAAGCTCCCGGCGGGCGCCGTAGTGCCGCCACCACACGTTGCACCAAGCGAAAGTCATGTACAAGGATCCGTTCAGCGCGGCGACGAGGGCATCCCATTCGGGCACGATCGCGTTGTCGAATGACGTGAAAGTCCGCACGCGCAGGTCGGTGCTCGGCTCGATGCCGTCCGGCTCGGCAAGAGATGGATGCTCGAGGGACTCGGTGGCTGGCGATATCACGTTCACGGCTCGATTCGTCGAAGAAATGGGCGGGACAAAACCCGAGGCGGGCGCCTATCGTGGCCCTGACTGCAGTCAGGCGCAGCGCGACTGGGCTCGCTTAATCAACGACCGGGCCGAGCGGAGCTTGCACCTCGCGGCCGCTCGGGCGCACAAGTACGGACGGCCTGGACGCGTTGAGTGGGAGTGCACCAGGACAACTTGACGACCCGCGAGCGCGAGACGACGTGCGCTCCGACGCAGCCTGCAGAGGACACGCAGCACGGGTCCCCGTCCGAGCGCATCGCGCGCCATCACATCGTCGAAATGAACGAACTCGACAGCGCGCATATTGACCGCTGGCTCGAGCTCAGAGCGTCCAACCCGGCGCTCGACAGCCCATACTTCCATCCCGCCTTCACCGCGGCCGTGGCCTCCACGCGCCCAGGCGTGAGGGTCGTCGTCGGAGAGACCCCCGACGGGTCGGTGGCGTCGTTTCTTCCCGTGCAGTTCGACAAGCGCACGTGCCGCCCCGCCGGATGGCCCGGCGCCGACTTCCAGGGGCCGATCTGCGCGCCGCACGTCGATTTCGACATCACCGCCGCGCTGCGCAGAGGTAGGATCGGATCCTTCGAGTTCGACCACATGCTCGACGGACTGCCGGGCTTCGAGCCATGGGTGTTCGGCCGTGAGCCCTCGGCATACGTGGACGTGTCGGGCGGCCTGGACGGTTATATGTCTCGCGCAGGAAGCACTGGCAAGCGCAGGATCAAGGATGCCGCGCGGCTCGGCCGCAAGGCCGAGCGCGAGTACGGACCTCTTCGAAGCGTGGTAGAGAGCAGCGATGCCTCCGTGCTGGATGCGGTGATCTCGCTGAAGCGGCGCCAGTACGAGGCGACCGGCGCACGCGACTACTTCGCCGATCCGAGGCACGTAGAACTGCTGCATCGCGTCCTGGCCACGCGCACCGGCTCGGAGTTCGGCGGCCTGCTATCTGCCGTCTACGCTGGTGAGCATCTGATTGCGGCGCACTTCGGTCTACGCGCCGGGCCGGTCCTGCATTGGTGGTTCCCCGTCTACGACCCGGAGTTCTCGCGTCTTGATCCCGGGTGGATGCAAGTCCGCGCGGTGCTTGAGGCCGGTCCGCAACTCGGACTCGAGCGTATCGATCTCGGGCGTGGAGAGGGGGAATGGAAGCGCTGGTTGGGCACCGGCTATCAGCTCGTGTGCCAGGGCGCGGTGATCCGCAACCCGCTGCGCCACCGCACGGCGTCCGCCCGCCGCCGGTTCGCCCAGGCGGCTAGGTCCTCACCGGCGGCGCCCGCGCTACGGAGCGTCGTCCACTACGCACGCCGCCACAACTGCTGAGCACCTAGCATGGCGCCGGCTTCCTTCCGGGCCAGTTCTCGACCCTGCCGCGTGCCCGCGACTCTATTGGCCAGGTGGTTCGTCGGCCGACGACTGCGTGCCGACGTCGCGGCCATCTGTGGCGGCGACCTGGCTGGCCGAGCCGAAGGCGAGTCCGACCCGGGCCAGGTACTCGGGGAGGGCCATCGGTGAAGGGCTTGGCTCCCGTGACGTTTCGTGAGACTGGAGCCCGAGTACAGGTTGTTGGTGTTGAGGGCCAGACACTCACCGCTGGCATTGCTGAGCGGCCAGACGTTGCGCCGCCGCCGATGGACTGTTCGCGATTTGGTGCTCAGTTCAGCGCGCTCATGATCGGCCCGGGTTGTGTGTGGTTGGCCACCGAGTCGATGTCGGAGCCAAAAGGTGATGCAGGCCGCCGACAATCTGGATGAGGTCCGTGAACGCCATGTCCCGGATCGCGATATCGCTGGCTCCGCCGTTGATGCTGCCGCCAGCGATGCGCTGCGAGCCGCTGCCCGCGCTTCCGTCTAGTGTGACCCCGCTGTCGCCCCAGCCGAATTGAACGACACCCCTCACGTTGGCGTGCGTGCCGGCCATGATCGTGATCGCCTCGTTGGTGCGGGTGAGGTTTCATAAACCTAAGGCACACCCGTCAACCGCGATTCCGCCGGCTGCACCGACGCAAGACTCGCCGGCGTCTCGCGAAGACGGCCGCGCAGTCGACTCGATGCGACCGGTAGTCGTCATGGGGGGTTGCGTCCCGCACGCCTCGTCAGGCAGCGCCACGAGGCCGACCGCTGGCGCTTCGAATCTCGCCGCACCGAGAACATCTCGGATCAGACCCGTGCGGTTGGTCCGTAGTAGTCGTTCCGGCGCACGACACTCGCCAGCGCGCGTAGCTGGACGATGGCCTTCCACACCAGGTACCACGGTGCGATGCAGAGCGCGAGCCACGTGCGTGGTGCGGCGCGCGCCTGGATCAGACCGGTGAGCAGCGCGAGGACGAGCAGACCGAACGCCGCCGCGAATACCGCGGCCACCGGCCATGCGCCAGCAAGCGCGGCCAGGCCAACCGCGACGAGCAGCGAGAGAGCGCCGGCAGCGAACGGCGGCGAAACGAGGAACCATGCCGCCTCAAGGCAGGCCGCATCCCGCTCTGCGATGGCTCGGCGGATCAGCCGTGGGACGAATGCTCGCGCGGCGGCCATGCGTCCCGCCTCGTAGCGGACCTTTTGGCCGCCGAAGGTGCCCCACGTGCTGGCGCCCAGCGAGCGCAGCCGCGCCAAATCGACGTGACCGCAGCGCGCGCCGTCGAGCAGGAGGTCAAGAGTGAAGAACAGATCCTCCGACGCGGGCGCGCAGAACCGGTGCGAGTAGACGACCTCGCGCCGGATTGCCATCCCGGTGCCGCGCAGCCGGACGGACAGGCCGAGCCGGTCGCGTCCGCGCGGGATCGTGATTCCCTGAAGCGTGAACGCGGCGAGCGACGCCTCATTCGCCAGCGTCCTGCCGCGGCTGCTCTCGCTCCGCGCCTGGACGGCGCTGAGGCCGGACCCCAGCGCATGTTCGCACGCCGGGAAGAACCCGGGCTCGATCACCGAGTCCGCATCGAGCATCAGCACCACGTCCCAGTCCAGCGCGCGCGCATATTCGAGACCCGCCTGCCGCGCCGCTGCGCGACCGGGGATCTCATCTGGGCCACGCTCGAGGACCCGCGCGCCGAACGAGCGGGCAATTTCCGCCGTGCGATCACTGCAGTGATCGGCTACCACCAAGACTTGATCCTGCGTCCGGCGGTCAGACATGATCGAGGCCAGACCGCGGTGAATCACCTGTTCCTCATTGTGCGCCGGCACGAGGACTAGGAAGCGGACTTCGTTACCTCCCGTTGGGCGGGGCTCTCGGTAGAACCACGAGGCGAGGGCGAGCAACCCAAGGTGGCACGCTCCGATCAGGCCTGGAAGGCCCGCGACGACCGCCGCCGCGACAACGAGAATCATGATGTTCATGTGCCTGACCTTTCGAGCTGGACCTGACCGACCAACGGCCGGCGGCACCACCGAATTGCGCGTGGCGGCGTCAGTCACGTACCCCCGGCTGTTGCCCCCCTGGGCCCAGCGATGGCTCGGGTGCCGGCGACATGGCTGAACAATGAGGTGCGAGATCGAACGAACCGGACTGGCGCGTCGCGGAGGCGATACGGGCATGCCCTCCCCGCCGCCGACGGCCGATACCTGGGGACCGCGTCGAAACCATATGGTTCAGCGATCCACGAGACTCCCCCCTTGCACGTATCTGGCCAAGAGCAGCGGCGCTGGGGCCTCGACGAACGGTCCGGGCTACGCGCGCCTCGCTTACGTGGTCAGCGCCAGCGCTTGACGATCCGCTTGGCGCGGCGCCCGAGCGCCCGATGAGCCGGCGCCTCAAGCGCAGCGATCCGCGCGAGCACGTCCGAGCCGTCGTCGGCGCTGATGGTGTTGCGAGCCTGGACGAAACTGCTCCTTCTGGCCATCCCGCGATCGCTCGTGTAGACGTGGTGGTAGCCGGCTCGGCGCAGCGTCCCCAGCACCCGGCGATCGTAGGAGCCGAATGGGCAGGCGGCGCGCGTGACGGGGTGTCCCGCGACGTTTTCCAGGATCGCCTTCGCCTCGACTAGCTCCTCGTGTAGCGCCCGCCCGTCGAGCTCGCGCCACGGACGGTGACGCATGCCGTGGCAGCCGATCTCCATCCCGGCCGCGACAAGGGCGCGCACATTGCCCTCGTCCAGGAAGTGCGGCGTTCCAATTCGACCAGCGACGATGAAGAAGGTGCCGCGCAACCCCCGCTCGTGCAGCGCAGGTAAGCCCCGCTCGATGTCTGAAACGTTGCCGTCATCGAAGCTGATGCCCACGTCCGTACGCTCGGCGACGCGGTCGAGAACCGCGAAGAATGTCTCCAAGCTCACCCAGACGCTCGCCTCACCCGGGTCGAGTGGTCGCGCCGGCTCGCCGATGCCGTGGAAGGTTAGGTTGGTCGAGCGCTCGGTCACCTGCGTATATACGGACATCCCCCGCGCGTCCTTCCGTGGTGCGGAGTCGCTCCGGCCGTGGTCGCCGCCGGAAGAAGCCCACATGACCCGCCGTTGATCGAGAAAAGGGGCTCTAGTCTGGCCTGGCGCGCCCTCGACCGAATAGATGCGTGAAAACTGATGGACACGGTTAACAAACTCCAGGATCTATGGCGCCTTCGGCGTTATGTCGCAGGCGTTTGTGTGGTCGCCCTGCTCGCCGGGCTGCTCGTGACTTACCACCTGTCGTTCCCGCCCAAAAGCAAGAGCTACGGTGTCGGCGTCGCAACGGCTCAGGTACTTGTCGACACGCCGCACTCTCAGGTCGTCGGCGCCTCGTCCGCGGTCACTCCCGAGGGTGCTCAGACGCTTGGGACGCTTGGGACGCAGGCCAATCTCCTGGCCGACCTGATGGTGGAGGGACCGATCAAGGCCGACACCGCGCAGCGCGCGGGTCTGAAGCCCAGTCAGCTGACCGGTATCAGCGCCGCCGTCACCGCGCCGTCCGCCTCCGCCTCCGCCTCCGCGTCCGCCTCGGGTCCGTCGCCAGTCTCGGTTCCGTCGGGGCCGAACGTGTTCGCGCTGACGACACAGATCCTCACCAATAACGGCGGGGACACCACCCTCCCGATCATCGAGATCGACGCCTACGCGCCGGACCGCGAGAAGGCGGTCCGCCTTGCGAGCGCCGCAGTTGCCGCCCTCCAGGCCTTCGTTCGCTCGGAGGCCGCGGACGAGCGGATCCCGAACGCTGATCGCCTCAGCATCATGAGCTTGGGCGTCTCGCGGGCGACCACCCAGACGCGCGGTCCGTCTCCGCTGATCGGATTCGTTGTCGCGCTCGTGGTGCTGTTGGTGGGATGTGCATCGATCCTTTGGATCCGGGGCGGGATCCGGGGCTGGCGCGCCGCCTCAGAGCTCCAGCGCCGTGGGTTCGGGAAGCTGTTGGAGGACGAGCCGACCGGGGAGCTTGGACGCCACGGTGGTCGAAACCGCTACGTGCCGCTTACACCAATTCAACCGGAACGACTTCCGCACGGCGCATCGTTGTCAGGGCTGCTCCCACCCGATTCCCGCAGCTCCAGGGTCAGGCTGCCCTCAGCTTCACCAGACTGATGCGACAGCCCAGCGGCGGGGTCCTCACACCCCGCCCGCAAGGGGGTCTCACACCCGGCCCGACCAAGTGGCGCCTCTTGGCGCCGCTTGGCATCCAGCCATAGATACGGGTAGGCGCCCTCCAGCGGCCGATTGCGGAACGCCTGGACCTGCTCATCCAACGCCCGGCACATCGCACTGACGTGGTCCTTGGCATCCCGGCGATCCCCCACTGCTCGACCAGCCGATCCACCTTCCGGGTCGAGACCCGTTGACATACGCCTCCAACACCACCGCCACGATCGCCTGCTCCGAGCGCCGCCGCGCCTCCAAGAATGACGGGAATAGCTGCCATGACGCGCTCTGGGAATGAGCAGCTCAAGCTCTCCTACCCGCGTCTCCCACGGCCGCGGGTGATACCCATGGCGATACGTCGACACGACGCTCCCGGGCCACCTCATCCCGCTGGGCGCCGACCTGCCCTGAGACCTCGGCCTCCATCAGCTCGCGACAGACACGACCGCCTCCCTCACAACATCCTCCAGCCGGGCATCGCGCACCTGCGCGACAACGTCAGCAACCGTCATGCTCTGACCTTCGCCATCGGGGTGCGCCTTCTCATCGGACTGAGGGAACAGGCCGACGAGCTCAGACGCCACGTGCTCGCAACCACTACGCGGCGCTCGTTACAAACTTCAACGGACGTGACCCTGCCCGCAGAGCTCCGCGCATCGCGCAGGAGATCGAGGAATCGAGCAGCAGCACGACGAGGGCCTAGCTGGACAGCGGCTGGGCGTCGAGCGCGCCGAGTTCGAGGCCGGCCGTGCCCCGCCGGCAGTTCGGCGCCTGCGTTGTCGGAGACCCGGCTCGTGACGCGCACGCTCGAGGCACGATTCGAACGCGTGCTGGAGGAACTCGAGCGAGAAGGGCGGAAAGCTTGCCGAGCCCGCAAGCCGCCGCCCTGAACCGCTCATCGCTGCCGAGCGTCGCCGCTCTTACCAAGATCACGCGCGACCTGCGGCGGCTGTGGACCGCGTCGACGATCGCCAATCGGGACCGGAAGGAGCTCCTGCGCACCCTAATCACCGAGTAATGACGGCGGCGAGGAGAGCAGCGTGAAAAGGACAGCTGTCACCCGATCAGGATCACCGAGTCGCGGTTATCGATCCACGCCTGCGGGATCTTGGGGGGTCCGAGAACCGGAAGTCCTCCCCAGCCGCTTGATCTGTGGTAAACCGAGCGTCGATCAGCCGGCGCTTCTGTTTGCGCTCGGCGCGCTCGGCCATCTCCGCTTCCAGAAGCGCCGCGAGATTAGCGACCGGCGTCTCCTGCTCGCGGACCGCTTCCTCGGCCAGCCGGCGGAATCGTTGGGCGGACGGTGCGAGCTTTAGCTCGACATCCGTCGCATGGATCAGCCCTTGAGCGCCGCTGGCCAGGCGTTCCTGGCCGCAGTCGTCGGGCACCACCGTCGGTGATCGACCAATGCCTGCCATGCCACCATCACACCGAGTTCCTCACGTTCCTGCGCACGATCGACCGCCAAGTCCCGAAGCGCCGGCAGATTCATCTGATCCTCGACAACTACGAGACGCACAAGCAGCCCAACGTCAAGGTCTGGCTGGCCAAGCACCCCCGCTTCCCCCGGCACTTCACGCCAACCTCCTCAAGCTGAGTGAACCTGGTCGACGGGTTCTTCTCCCAGCTCACCACCAAGGCGATCCGTCGCGGCGTGTGTTCGCCTCGGTCCCGGACCTGACCGCCGCGATCGGTGCCTACTTCACCGCCACCAACGCCGACCCCACGCCGGTCACCTCGACCAAGACCGCCGAGCAGATCGTGGAAGCGTGGGAGAGTGACATTCGATGCAATCACCAGCTAAGACGCTGACGCACCACTAGCTGTCGTGCCCTGAGAGTTTTGTGACCGCGCCTGATCGGTAGCCCGGTCGCCCAGAGAGCTGTGGGGTTCCGTTACTTGTATGCGCAGCCAGCGCGGTAGGGCTTGGTTTCGAGCAGTGCTGTTCGGTAGCCGAGCCCTCGGCCCAGTCTCGTCCCTGGTCTCGTCGAAGCGCTCGACTTTGCCGTTCCATCGACGCGCATAGGGCGGAGTGACGATGTGGCGGATCTTACGCTGTGTGAGGAGTTGGCGTAGGTCGCAGGTTTCGGGTGTAGCTTCAGGCGGCGTCGGTCAAGCGTCACCGGCACGGGATGCCGCGCGCCGCAAACCAGGCCAGAGCGCGGTTGCATGCACACGGTGACGGTCTGGGCCTCCTCGTGGGCGAGCAGCTCGCCATAGACCAGCTGCGAGTGGTCATCGACGATAGCGTGGAGTGATCGTGTCCGAGGGATCCGGCGACGATAAACTCAGCCCAACCAGCTCACAGCGACGAGTCGGTCCGTGACGTCCGCTAGTGTCCTTCCCATCCGGCCCTCCTTCCGTGTGAATCCTTCGCAGGACCACAACTCTCACGACGGCCCCGGCGGTTTTCAGACGCTCACAACGTGCCTGGGCAGGTCGAGTAGCCGGTCAGGTTGGGCTCGTGTCGGCGTGCGCAGCGAGCCATGCTTCGGGCCCTTCCAGCCGCGGCGCCGTGCCCGGAAGAACGGCCCGGTTTGGCTGGCATAGCCGGGAGACTGGTCTTCCCAGAGGAACACAGTGCCATCCTGAGCCTCCGCGCACGTGAGTGTCCTAAGCTTCGGGCTACGAGTTTGCTGCCTGAAGGACGTGTCGCGCTGTGCGCAGTAAAAGCTTCAAGTCGAGCCACATCGACCAACTGGCCACGTAGAGATAATCGATAGCGACCATCTCCTGCATCGGGACTCGGGTGCCGAGGATCTGCCAAGGGCCTGTCATTCCCGGTGTGAGGTGGAGGCGGCTTCGGTCCAGACCGACGACCTGGGTGTCCTCGTCGACGACCAAGGGTCTCGGGCCAACCAGGCTCATCTCGCCGCGGAGCACGTTGAGTAGTTGGGGCAACTCGTCGAGCGAGGTGGCCCGCAATAGGCGCCCCACGCGAGTCACGCGCGGGTCATTGGAAAGCTTGAATAGGCCGACGCCGGCTTCATTGATCGAGCGCAGTTCCTCTTTTCGTGCATCGGCGCCGGTCACCATCGAGCGGAACTTAACAATCTCGAAGCGTTTACCCTCCCGTCCGACGCGCACCTGACGGAAGAGGACGGAGCCACGCGATTCGATTCGTATGGCCAACGAGATTGCCAGGATGACGGGGCTCAGGATGAGAAGGGTGATAGACCCGACGACGAGATCAAAGGTGCGCTTGAGCAGCCACGAGGAGCGAGGAAGACCGAACCGGCGGATTCCAAGCATGGTCATTCCGTCAATGTCGTCGAATTCGACTGCGGAGCCGACAACCTCAAACATTCGCGGTAGTAAGCTCACCTTCACCCCAACAGACTTCGCGACGCGAATTAGGTCGACAACATGCCTGGTGTCGGTCGAGGTCGGTGCAATGATGATGCGATGCACATTCAGCTCGCTGACAATGTTACGCAGCATCCTCGGAATGTCAGCCCAATCGGCAGCGGTGACATCGTCGCTGGCAAGCGGAAGCGTAGCGACCAACTTTGCACGGGCTTGACTGGAGGCGAGTTTGTCGCGAATCCGTTCGCCCTGAACGGGCTCGCCAACCACGAGACACCGCTCGACTGGCGATATCCGGCGGGCTAGAGCCCTTACGACTAACCGGACGAGCACTATCGCACAGAAAGAAGCGATCCAGAGCGCGGCAATCCTCGTTGCGGCGAGGCCGCCAGTAAGCAGAATGGACTGAAGTGTCGCGAGGCCCAGAGCGAATAGGCCGGTGAGCTGGAGTAGCGAAGGAACCTCGTCGAGTGTGGAATGCACGAGGCGTAGCTCATCTCGATCGTAGAGGCCTGAGACCTTGAAGAGGAACAGCAGCAGCGCAATGCCGGCCAGCGCCAACGCTGCGACTCGACGTTGACCGAACACATTGAGAAGCACGACGAGCGCCACGCTTGCCGCCGCGAGGTCTCCTAGCGCCAGGAGCCGACGATTGAGCGCCGCGGAGCGCACAATGGTGTCGCGGCGGCGCTCCTCCCTGTCTTGTGGCCCCTCCCGGTCGGTTCCGACCGCAGTGGATACGTCGGGCGCGAGGGTTAGCCTGGCGCGCAACGGGCTGAGTTCGTATACCTCGTCCTCCTGGCGGAGAGGAACGCCGATGCCACTTTGCGCAGTCATTCTGTCGAGTAAGTAACGCTGCGCGGGTTCTCAGACTTTTGACCTGACCGATCGGCCTCCTTAAATGCCTCGCCGTGCCCATAACGACGGGCCGAACGCTGATCGGTCGAGCTGAAGGCGCCACCCGATTCTGCTTGACTGCCCGACCGGAGGTCGCCGCGTGCGGACGAGTTGGCTCAAGGTGATCGGTCGCGTTGGCGAGCTCGGTTCGTTGTCGTCCCGGTCAGCGTGGCGTCAGAGCAAGGGCGCGGCCATGACGAGAGCGATGGCAGCCGGGCTGTCTCGATCTCCTAGGAGCTCGAAGTCCGGACCACCCCTCCGCCCTCCTCATTTAGGGAATACGCGTCCGGGCGAAGGTAGAAGTCGCGGCGAGCGGCCTGACGATGTTGCGCGTGAGAGGCACTGGGGCTTGGGAAGGAACCCGCGGCGAGCGAGGCTTCGTGGCGCAACGGCTCTTACCGGGCGACGGCGTCACGGCGGGGCACGGCAATCTTCTCAGAGTCGTAGTGCGCCGTAGACGTACTAGCCCACCACACGCGAGCGCTACTGTGCACGCGCAAGTCCAATGAGCACGGATTCTTGGGTGGCGTCTTGTCGTCCGTCACGTGAGCGTCTGGGGACTGCGCTTGGGCGCAGCCTTCGCCAGGCCGCCGCTGAATCTGCGCTTTCACGCGACACGGCAGGACCACACATGCCGGTCGCGTGTAGCTTCTTGTGCCTGTGAGCGCTGAGCGCTGAGCGGTGGCAGAGTCTGGCGGCAACCTTCGAGCTTGCATCGTCCATCAAGCGCCTGCCTCCTGTTCGCCTCGCCATTTGCCCCGAGCGTGCCGGAAGCGGCGAAGCGAGATCTGCACTACGTCAAGTCGCGCGCGGTAGTGATGGCGCATCGGATGAGCAAGGCTGCGTCAGGCGGCGCCGGCTAAAAGCGCCTGATCGAGGTCTTCGATCAGGTCGTCGGGGTGCTCGAGTCCGATCGAGAGGCGCACCATGTCCGGGGTGATGCCGGCGAGCTCGAGGTCCTTGGGAGTGAGCTGGCGGTGCGTCGTGGAGGCCGGGTGGGTGATGAGCGACTTGGCGTCGCCCATGTTCAGCAGTCGCTTGAACAGCTTGAC
>JBAPXO010000331.1:0-4287 GCA_049284255.1 Solirubrobacteraceae bacterium
CCCATCAGCCCGATGGCATACAGGGTCCAGCCGACTGCCTGAATCGCTAGTACCTTTCGTGCCTCGCTGCCCGTGCGCTTGGAGAGCGACGCGATGAGGGAGCGGTGCAGCTCCGCCACTCGAGGGAAGAGTCCGTAGGATCGCAATTCGGCCGCCGCCTCCAGGTCGGACGACAGCTCGAAGATCATCGTGGCTAGGCGCCGGTCGTCGGCCATGGAATCCTCGCAACTTTTCGTGACCCGTTTAGCAAGACGGTCACAGATCAGCGGCGGTACCGATGCCACCGGAACGAGAAGAAGCCACGGTGACACCGTGGCCAGGATCGCGAGCAGCACGATGATCCGGACGGCCGACGACGAGTTTGACAGCAACTGCCGGGGGGCGGCCGCGAGCTGGCGGCGATTGGCGTTAAGCCGCTCGACCTCGGCCAGGTAATCCGGGCGCTCAAGGTGCTCAAGACCGGGAACGCCACTGATCATCCTGATCATCGCGGCAGTGCGGTAGACGGCGATCCGGTCGGACAAGGCCATTGCCTCGGTCGCCCCGATGGCGTTCAGTACCCAGGCAAGGGCAATCAGCAGGGCGACGATGGAGACGCCGAGCGCGACCTCTACTCCATTTCCGGCAAAAGCGCCGTTGACCAGGAGCCGGTAGCCGAGCGGGTAACAGGTGCCGGCAATCCCGCCGATCACGAGGATCGACGTTACCGCGGCCATCCACCCGGGGGCAGCCCGAAACCCGTCGAAAAACAGCACGCCGGCTAGCCTGGCGAGCCGACGGGGATCTGGCCGACCCGCCCTGCTAGTGCTCATGACCGGAACCTCGCCGCCTGGATCGCGTACATCTGGCTGTATGTTCCGCCGAGCGCCACCAGTTCGTCGTGGCTGCCGCGCTCGGTGATCACTCCCCCGTCGAGGACCGCGATCTGGGAGGCACGCCGCACCGTCGCGAACCGGTGGGAGATCACCAACGTGGTCAGCCCGAGGGTGATCTCGTGGAACCGCTCGTAGAACCGGGCCTCGCTGCGCACATCCAGAGCCGCGGTTGGCTCGTCGAGGACCAGCACGCGAGCGCCGTGGAAGGTAGCGAACAAGGCGCGGGCGAGAGCGATCCGCTGCCACTGTCCGCCAGACAGGTCAGTGCCGTTGGGAAGCTCACGTGACAGGACCGTATCCCATCCGAACGGAAGATCGGCAACGACGGGCAGGAAGCCCGCCATTCGCGCCGCGCGATCGACTCCCTCCCGGTCATCGGCGTGCTCGATCGCACCGAACGCCACGTTGTCGTAGGCCGACAAGGGGTAACGAACCGGAGACTGCGGCATCAGCGCGATCATCCGCTGCCAGCGTGCCGCGCTGAACTCGCGTACGTCTGTCCCATCGACGAGTACCCGCCCGACGGTTGCCTCTCGTAGCCCGGCAAGCAGGCTGACCAGCGTGGACTTGCCTGCACCGTTCACACCGACGATCGCCGTTGACATGCCGGCCCGCAACTCTAGATCCACCCCGGACAGCACGTCGAACTTGCCTGACGGGTACTTGAAATGGACCGCCTCGAATCGGATGCTCGCTTCCGGCTCGATCGGTCTCAGGCCGTCCGCCGAATTCGCCAACTCAGGCCGCGCCACTGGCGCCAGATCCTCCTCAAGCCGGTCGGCGTCCGGCAGTCCGGTGAGTGTCCAGGCGAGAGTGATGTCGGTGAACGAGACGCTCCCCGCCGACATCGTCACCGCGAGCATCGGCAGCACGATCGCCGCCGACCTCAGGCTGATCTCGTGCGCACGCGTCAGGTCGATGATCACGTAAAGCGACATCACGAAAACGGCCAGCACCACCAGAAAGGACAGTAGGGCCCTACGATGCAGGTCCACTAGCCCCGCGCGACCGGCGCGGATGGCCTCAGTGAACCAGGCCCGGTACTGACCGGCTACGAATCCCGCCAGTCCAAAGACCCGCACCTCCTTCGCATCCCTGGCCTTTGAGCCGACTCCGGTGAAATACCACGCGCGCCGCATGATCTCCGTCTGGCCCCGCAGATCAGTGGACTGCCTGATGACGGCGGTCAACATCACCCGCCGCACGAGCACCCACATCACGAACAGCGACAAGCCCAGCCACCAGATGTAGGCCGAGATCACGATGCAGCCGACGAGCCCGGACAGACGAGTGGAGACGAGTCCCGCCCACGTCACCGGCGCGTCTCCAGGAAAGAATCCGGTCAGGGTGCCTTCAGCCCGGCTAAGCCGGTCGATTGTTTCCCGGTCCTCCAAGTGGGCGATGGTCGGGGGCCCGCTTACCGCGCGCAGCAGTCGTGCCTGCAACTGCCCAGTGATCAACTGGTGTGCGGCCGTGCCGAGCGCTGCGCCTATCGGGTCGACGATCAGCGAAGCCCCGTAGATCACTCCAGCCACGACGAGTGTCGTAATCAACTGGTAGCCAGATGGTGAGTTCATCCCATTTCGCACCGCGCCCGGTATCGCGCCGACCACGTACCCCAGCGACGCGATGACGAGCGAGGGCAGAACGGCGCCTGCTGCGACCCATGCGACCACGCCAACGCTGAGTGCCTTGCTCGACCTCCACATCAGCGTGCAGACCTGCCAGCCGCCCAGCCGATCGCCCCGCCGCCCCGCGCCTACGAGCGCTGCCTGGCGTGCGCTCTTCGCCACTGCCACGGACAGGACCATACATGCGCGCTCTCGGAATGCGATACGGTTCAGCCCTCCGTTGGCCTGGGCAAGCCCGTTACCGCCAGAGACGATGGGCACCGACCAGGCGGGTGCCGCCAGAGAACGGGGTAGGAGGATGAGCCAGGTCCCGGTTACCGGCGGGATCGGTTACGTTGGGATGCAGTTGGTTGCGGCGCTGCTTCGGGCCGTCGGCTAGTCACGGGGTCCGCTGCCCGGACTGGCCGACCTGCGCCTGCGTCAGTGCCCGGTTCACCGCCGACTGCGCCATGGCGAGTATCCGGGCTTGTCTCTGCCTGGCCAACTCGGCCGAAGCGCGCAGCGCGCGCAGTTCAGCGGGCTCGAGCGGGTAGCAGGCCACGAACTCCACGCCATCGGGTCCGAGTATGGCCGGGAGGCCGAGGTACACGCCGGATATCCCGTACTGGCCCGTGGACCTGGTGCTGACCGGCAGTTCGGTGCGGCCGCCAGAGACGATGGCGGTCACCATGTTCAGGACCGCCGCGCTTGGCGCGATGCTCGTCGAACCGGTGCGAAGCAGGTCGATGATCTCCGTACCGCCGCGCCGGGCGCGCGCCATGAGTGCGTCGATGCGCCGGGCGGGAAGCAGTTCCTTCAGTGGACGCCCGCGCACGGTGCACCGGCTAGGCACCGGGACCATTTCGTCTGAGTGCGTCCCCAGAACCAGCGCGGCCACGTCCGCCACCGGCACGGCGAGCTCCATGGCGACCAGATACCGGAACCGGGCGGTGTCGAGCACCCCGGCCTGGCCCGTAACGCGTCGTGCGGGGAGGCCGCTCACCGCCTGGACGCACGCCGTCATCTCGTCCACCGGGTTGGTCAGCACGACGACGGCGGCCTCCGGCGCGTAGCGACGGAGGCCGATGGCGGCCGTCCGCACCATTCCGAAGTTTTCCACGGCCAGGTCAACGCGCCGCATTCCGGGTCGCCGTGAGCGCCCGACCGCGATGACCACCACCGCGCTGCCGGCGATGGCCGAATAACCATCGCCGACGTCGGTGACCGTGACGCCCGTGGTCCTGGTCAGAAAACCCTCGATACAGCCAGCGTGCTCGATATCGAGCGCCCGGCCCTCTGCCCTTCCCGGGGTATGATCCGCCAGCACCACCATGTCGAAAAGATCAGACGACGCTAGTCGGTGCGCGACCGCACTGCCGCAGGCACCCGCTCCGATCACCGCGGCTTTGTTTATGCGCGGTTTCCCCGCCGCTACATTTACGCGAAAAGACATTCCGCCTCTAATTCTTTGATCAAGCAGAATAACTACGTAAAATTCCGCTGGGCCATATCGTGCAGCCGACGGAACGTGACGGCGTTCCCGCCGTCGGCAACAAGAGTCAACATCGCGGCCTCGAACGCCCCGAAGACGGCCTTGACCAGAGCAGCGGTAATCTCATCCGAGTCATAGACCGCATCGACCACGATCCCGTTCCGGTTCGGCGCGCCTGCTGCGGTGACCGACGCGAAAAGTGCGGACGCCCCGAACTGAGGCCACATGGGCATCGGCCGCGGTCGCGGCTCGCTGACCCGCCAGACGCGGGGCCGCGACCGCTCCACCGCCGCACCGGTCTGACCTGCCC
>JBAPXO010000332.1:0-5258 GCA_049284255.1 Solirubrobacteraceae bacterium
ACCCTGTCTGGTGGGCCCAGCAGGGGTATGCGGTGATCAACCTGGACACCCGCGGGGGCGGGCACTCCGGGGGACGCGGCGACCTGCTCTCCGACCAGGAGGCCGACGACATCTCCCAGGTGATCGCGTGGGCCGCGGAGCAGCCGTGGTCCACCGGCCGGGTCGGCATGCTCGGCGTGTCCTATCTCGCGCTCTCGCAGTACAAGGTCGCCGCGCTGGACCCGCCCGGGCTGAGGGCGATCTGCCCGTGGGAAGGGTTCACCGACGCCTACCGCGACTTCTTCACTCCTGGCGGAATTGTCGAGAACGGGTTCGCTCGCGTCTGGCTGTTCATGACCAACCGAGTGGCCCGCCTCCAGACCAACTTCGCTGCCGAGCGCCGCAAGCACCCCCTGCGCGACGCCTGGTGGGAGGCGCTCACCCCCGACCTGTCGAAGATCACCGTCCCCATGCTGGAGTGCACCAGCTTCTCTGACGACAACCTCCACAGCGTCGGATCGATGCGGGCCTTCCAGCTGGCCGGGTCGACCGAGCGCCACGCCTACGCCCACCGCGGCCCCAAATGGGCCACCTTCTACGGCGAGCAGGCCCAACAAGTGCAGCTCGCGTTCTTTGACCGGCATCTCCGCGAACGTGACGTCGCCCCGCTACCGCCGATGCGGCTGGAGATCCGCGACCGCGCTGAGCGCGTCGTCGAGGTGCGCGACGAGCAGGAATGGCCGCTGGCACGCACCACCTGGCGTCAGCTGTACCTGGGCGCCGGCGGCACGCTGAGTGCTCACCCCGACGGCGACGGCAGCGTCACCTTCGACCTGCAACGTAACGCCGCCGCGTTTGAGTACCGATTCGACCAGGACACCGAGCTCAGCGGCCCCATGACCCTGCGACTCCAGGTGGCAATCACCGCCACCGACGATCCCCGGCTCTTCGTCGGCGTCGAGAAGTGGTCCCACGGCATCCCAGTCCCCTTCAACGGCTCCTACGGATACGGGCGCGATCGCGTCGCCCAAGGTCAGCTCCGCCTAGCGCTTCGCGAGCTCGACACCCAACGCAGCGCCCCCCATCAGCCCGAACACACCTTCCGCACCCTACAGCCGATTCACGACAACGAGCAGACCGAGGTCCTCATCCCCCTGAGCTCCTCCGCGACCCTGTTTCACGCCGGCGACAGCCTGCACCTGATGATCGCCGGCCGATACCCGCAACCCCGCAACCCGCTCTTCGGCCACTTCCCCACCCACTACCAACCCAGCACCAAGGGCAAGGCGACCATCCACTGGACCGCCGATCGCCCGTCCAGCCTTGACATCCCAGTCATCCCACACAGCGACCACTCCTGACCGGCCGCCCAACTTCGACCAACGCCCATCCACAGCAGCACGACGGACCACGCACAGGTCCGCCGTCGCCATCAATGACGCCGCCCGGAGGCTGAGCCGCGGTTCTCGCCGCCACGGAAAAAGCACGGACTCACCCCGCGAACGGTTGCGTCCTCATCGCCAGATGCGGGTCGGTAGGCCTACGCTCCTGCCGGGCATGGTGCATATGCAGAGTGTCGCCTACCGCCAGCTCGACGTCGACGCTCCGCGTGATCGCAACGCGCGAGAAGCACTAGCGACCTAGGCGGGTCTGAGAAAGCAGAGCTGCCCGCCGGGCTGGCGCGACGATCGGTGGATCAACCATCGTCGGAGGGAGGACGTATGCCGTCCACCACGTTGCTGGACATCTGCGGACGACGCCGGTCGCCCGCCACGCTGTCTGGCTTCCACCATGGCCTATCGCCTCGTAACAAGGGCCAGCGCTACCCGGCTGCCCCACCGACCGTCGAGGAGATCATTGCTGTGATGCACGCGGCCGGCGAGGACCGCGATGCGGTCCGACTACGCGGCCTGATCGTGGTGCTCTGGCGAGCTGGACTGCGCATCAGCGAAGCGCTCGCGCTGGCAGAGAGCGACCTTGACCTGCACCGCGGCGCGATCCTGGTCCGCCGCGGCAAGGGCGGCAAGCGCCGCGAGGTCGGCATGGACCGCTGGGCCTGGGAGCAGCTCATCCCGTGGCGTGAGCTGCGGGCCACGCTCCCGGTCGGCGCCTTGTTCTGCGTGCTGCGCGGCCCGACCGTCGGTCGCGCGTGGTCGCCCGCCGGGGCGCGCTCACAGCTCCATCACGCGGCCGTCCGTGCGGGGGTGCGACGTCGGTTTGCGCCGCATCAGCTCCGTCACGCGCACGCCGTCGAGATGTCGCGCGAGGGCGTGCCGCTGCTCGTCATCCAGCGCCAGCTCGGGCATGCCGACCTCGCGATCACCTCGGTCTACTTGCGCGGGATCGACAACACCGAGATCGTCCACGCCGTTCACGAGCGCCCCGCGCCGATGATCCCGGCTGTTCTCGGCTTGTAGACCTACTCCCAACCTGGTGGGCCGTCCTGGCACGACCCACCAGGTCGAGAGCCTCGTTGGCCTCCTCGCGATGCTGCGGCCTCGGCAAGCAGCGCTTTGTCGCCGATGCGCTCGTCAGCTCTCGGTGCCTGCGACGGTGAAAGCAATTGCGCGGTCGGCGCCGGCGGAAGTGGGCCATCGCCGCCGCGTCGGCAAGAGCTTGCACGCGGTGGGACGCGCGGCTCGTGCGGCGGCCGGCTGCTGTATCAGATGAAAAGCGCTTGGCGTGAGAGCCGCTGCAGGGTGCGTAGTGCCTGGAAGCCGGACGCGCCGGGCGAAGCGGCTGGGCTCAGGGCCGCGAGGCGGCGGGGGCGGAGGTGGACTTCGCCCGGGTCAGGCGGTAGTGGCGAATGCATCGACGCCGGTGAGCTCGGCTGAGAGTGCCCACAGCCGTTGGGCCTGCTCCGGGTCGATGGCGTAGTCGCGCACGCCCTTGCTCGTGTCGCCCTCCTGTGCCATCTCGGCAATGTCGCAGTCCTCGCAGTACACGCCGCCCTTGCCGCCGAGCTGCGGGGATGTCGCGCACCAGACTTCGGTCGCGGCACCCTGCGCGGGCGTCTTGAAGTCTGCATTCTTGACGTTGCCGTCCTCGTCGAGCCAGCCTGCAGCGACCATCTCTTCCTTGCCGAGGTGACGTTGCAGCGGGGTCATGATCCCGCCCGGATGCAGCGCGAACGCGCGCACGCCGGCGACTTGGCCGAGCGTGTCGAGGTGGACAGCGAAGAGCACGTTCGATGTCTTCGCCTGGCCGTAGGCCTCCCACTTGTCATACGGCGTGTGCTCGAAGTGCAGGTCGCCCCAGCGGACGGATGAGCGATGGTGCCCGCGCGAGGACACCGACACGACCCGACCACCGCCGTCGGCGGCGATCGCCGGCCACAGCCGGTTGACGAGCGCGAAGTGCCCGAGGTGGTTTGTCGCGAACTGCATCTCCCACCCCGGACCGAGGAGCGTGCGCTCGGCGACGGCCATGACCCCGGCGTTGTCGATCATGAAGTCGATGCTGCGCCCCGAGGCCAGGAAGCGGTCCGCGAACGCGGCGACGCTCTCGAGGTCGCCCAGGTCAAGCTCGTCGACCTCGACGCCCTCGACACCAGCCAGTGCCTCCTCGGCGGCCTCACGGCGTCGGGCGGGAACCACGACCCGGGCGCCGGCGCGGGTCAGCGCGCGCGTCGCCTCAAGCCCCAAGCCGGAATAGCCGCCGGTGAGAACCGCGAGCCTGCCGCCAAGGTCAAGGCCCTCGAGCACCTCATCCGCCGTGCTCTCCGCACCGAAACCGGATCCGACCGAGCGCTGAGGAGTCGTCATGGCTAGAGCCTAGGACACCCGGTAGCCACCTCGCGTGACCAGTCAGGCCTCGATATCGAGAAGCGCACGCAGCGCCTCGTCGCCGCAGGCATCGCGCAGGCCACCGCCGAGTTGGCGATCCCCCACGCGGCCAAGCAATCATCGGCCTCGGCATCGGCATCGGCATCGACCGACGCGGTCGCCGTCGCCAAAACCAGTCGTGCGCCGACGGTCGCGCGCGAGGAGGAATGCGATCGTCTGGGAGGTCGCGGTTTTCGGCGCGAAGACGGGGAGCACGCAAAGGTTCGTGCGGACCCTGCGTCAAGTTGGAGCAGCCGCTGTCACCCATTGATAGGGCGGTCAGAGCCTTTGCCACCATGAAGCGCCGCGATGTGGTTCGCGTTCTTGCACAAGTTAATGGGTGCCAGCGGCGGCGTAGGCCCATGATGGTTGACCGAAGCGAGCGCGTCCACGACGATCGGGCCCAGCCCCGGGGGCACACCTCCACAGGGGATAGCGCACTGCGAGAGGAGTTCAGACGAGAGCGATGACGTGTGTTGGCGCGGTGGTGGGAGTACTCGCGCTCGGGGCGTCGTCTGCCGCGGCGAGCGGTGGGCCGCCCACGCCGGATAACTGCACGTTCTCGAACGGCATCACAGTGTGCGCGACGACGACGTCAACCACGACCACAGGCACTCAACCAGCGCCCGACTATGGCCCAGGCTGCACCCAGACCTACACGACCACCACGACGTCGACGACGTATACGGCGCACAAGGGCGCGCCTGGTAGCCACGGTGCGGCGGTCACCGCGCCGCCCGGCTTTGGGACAGGGATGACGACACTGGGGCCTCCGATCTGTCCCGGCTCCTGACCCGGTAGATACCAGCCATACCGCGCGTCTTCGCGCGGCTTGCGCACACTCCGAAGCGCGTGCTGAGCACGACCGGTCGGTCGCCTGTGCACTCGTCCACGCCGGTCGTCGGCGGAAGAATGCCTGTCGCGGCAAAGGACTCGCCCGTCGTCGCCGACCCGCGTCATCGCAGCGTCGCCATTCCGATCGCGCCTCCGGCGGGCTGCCTGAGGCGGATGCGATCGTCTCGGCGCGACCGTGTGTGGGCGCCGAGTGGAAAGTAGTCCACCTGCGCCGGTTAAAGCTAGGCCACAGCCGCGGAGAAGCGGATCTCCGGCAGGCCTCTGGCCCTCGTCCTATGGTTGCCATCGGCGGGAGGAGAGGTCGGCCGGCGTGGAGCAGTCGGCGCAAGTGCGCGGATACACCGGGCGTCGATCTCCTGGCGGGAGATCAGCCATCGGGTCGTGCTGGCTCATGACATGTAGCTCGCTGCATGCCACAACTCGGTGCAGGTGGGAACTGTCGGCAGCCGATGGAGTTCGGGACTGGTCTGTTGCTGGGACGGTATTCGGCGGCGAGTTGCGGTCGAGCATCTACTCGTGCGGGCCACGATGTGGAGGAGGCGGGGGCGCCGGGAGGTCGTGGCGGGGTGCCGGCGTGCCGGGGACCGGACGGGGGGGTGC
>JBAPXO010000333.1:0-2403 GCA_049284255.1 Solirubrobacteraceae bacterium
CCCCGGAGGCCGGGCGTGATCCGGCGTGCAGCGCGAGCGAGGGCAGCCCGACCTCGATCGTCCCCAGGGCGATCCCCATCAGCGCGATCGGTGCCAGGAGCACACGCATCTCGGGGATCGAGAGCACCGGTGTGCGTTCGTGCCCGGCGCGGCGCCCTCCCCGGTCCCCGGCCAGCGGAGTCCGCACGAACAGGATCGTCCCCACGATTCCGATGACGGCGAGCAACAGGACGGCCGCCGCCGGTGAAACAAAGGCGATCACGATCGCGACCAGCAGCGGACCGGTGATCCAGATCAGCTCCTGGATCACGGACTCCAGCGAATACGCCGTCTCGCGCAGGTCGGGGTCCTCGAGCACCTCGCGCAGCAAGGCCCGCACCGCCGGCGCGAGCGGAGGCATGAACGCCCCGGCCACGGCCGCGATCACGATCAACACCGGGGCGCCGGCGTCGCCACGCGTGGCGAGGACGAGCAACCCGAGCGTGAGACCTTGCAAGATCGAGCACGGGGGCAGGACCCGCGTGCGGCCGAGGCGATCGACCAGCCTCCCCTGCAGCGGAGCCGAGGCCGCAGTAGCCAAGGCGTAGGCGCCGACCGCCACCCCGGCCGCGGCATAGGAGTGCGTCGTGCCGCGCACCAGGAGCAGGATCGCCAACGACGACATTCCCTGCGGAAGGCGACCGAGCAGAGCCGTCGCGAACAACCGGGCGGTGCCCGGCTGCGACAGCACGAGACGATATTTGGCGACCATGAATCGAGCCTACATGGGCAAAGCGCTCTGTCAGAATCGAGCCTTCCGCCCCTGAGATGTAGGAGAGAGAACCTTGTCGCTACGCGCCACCCCGCCATTTCGAGCCGACCACGTCGGCAGCCTTCTGCGCCCGCCCGAGCTCATGCAGGCCCGGTCTGAATTCAAGGCCGGTCATATCGACGCCGATTCACTGCGCGCCGTCGAGGACGACGCCATCCGGGGGGTCATCGAGCTTCAGCACCAGGCGGGCCTGCTCAGCGTCACCGACGGGGAGTTTCGCCGGACCTCGTGGCACATGGACTTCATCTACGCGCTCGGTGGGATCGAGCAGGTGGAGGGGGAATCGATCCACGTCCAGTTCCGCAGCGCCGAGGGCGAGTTCGACTACGCGCCACCCGCGATGCGCGTCTCGGGCGCGGTGACCCTGCCCCGCACGATCTTCGCTGAGGCGTTCGAGTTCCTCCGTGACAACGCTCACCCCGACCAGACGCCCAAGCTCACGATTCCCTCACCGAGCATGGTCCACTACCGGGGCGGCAGCTCCTCGATCGATCAGTCGGTGTACCCCGAGATCGACGTCTTCTGGGACGACCTGACCACGGCCTATGGAGAGCAGCTGCGCGGCGCCTACGAGCTCGGATGCCGCTATCTGCAGCTGGACGACACCAGCCTCGCTTACATCAACGACCCCGCCCAGCGCGAGCACATCGTTCAGATCGGTGGCGACCCCGATCACCTCCACGAGCAGTACATCGCGAACATCAACCAGGCGCTGCAGGACAAGCCCGACGACATGGTGGTCACCACCCATCTGTGCCGGGGCAACAACCAGTCGATGTGGGCGGCCGAGGGCGGATACGAATTCGTGGCCGAGGCGCTGTTCGGCGATCTGAACGTCAACGGCTATTTCCTGGAGTTCGACGACGAGCGCTCGGGGACGTTCGAGCCCCTGCGCTTCGTCCCCAAAGACAAACTGGTCGTGCTTGGCCTTGTCACCACCAAGCGTCCTGAGCTCGAAGACAGGGATCTGCTCAAGCGGCGGATCGAGGAGGCCTCCCAATTCGTTGACATCGATCAGCTCTGTCTTTCTCCTCAGTGCGGCTTCTCGTCCACCGAGGAGGGCAACCGGCTGACGATCGATGAGGAGCGCGCCAAGCTCGAGATGATCGTCGAGGTCGCAGAAGAAGTCTGGGGCGACTGACCCCACCCTAAGGCTCGAGTTGAGCCTTAGCCCCCCGTCCAGCGCTGGCCGTCACGGTGGCGCGCCTCGTAAAGGTGTGTTGATTTCCGCGCAATGGGAAGGCTTATTGAAAGCCGTCCATCCAGGAGCGAGGCAGGGCATGACGCCAGCGACCGCACCCAGCTGCACCTGTGCCTATCGGCACACGAACCGCAAGTTTCTCCCTCGGGGAGCGTTTCAGCTCTCATGAGGGCTCGTTCCATGCTCGCCCGCGGCGCGGCGATCGGTCTGCTCGCCGCTGGCGCCCTCCCCGTCGCCAACGGCGCGGCGGCGCTTCCCAGCGTCACGACGCCGTCGGTCAAAACGCCGTCGGTCGCCACGCCAGCCGTCAACATTCCCTCGGTCACGACACCGTCGGTCAAGGTGCCCTCGGTCACCGTACCGTCGGTGAAGACCCCCGTCGGGTCCACTC
>JBAPXO010000334.1:0-3307 GCA_049284255.1 Solirubrobacteraceae bacterium
CGCGGCCGCTTGAGGAACTCCTCCTTCATGATCTCGTGCCAGAGGTCGTCGACCTCCTTGACCTTGGTGAAGAAGCGGTGGCCGCCGAGGTCGAAGCGGTAGCCGTCCTGGATCTGGGTGCGGGCGATCCCGCCGACCTGATCGGTGGACTCGAGCACGATCACCGGCTTGCCCTGCTTGGACAGCAGGTAGCCCGCCGTCAGCCCCGCGGGGCCGGCGCCCAGCACGACCACCGGGTGCTCCGCGGTGATCGGCGGATTGGGCGAGGGGAGCGGCGCGGAGGTGGTGTCAGGCATCGGTCTCGGTCTCGATCGTTGTCGTTAGGAGGCTTTTCGGTAGAGGATCGCGCTGTCGGCCACGCAGCACGCGCTCGGGTAGTAGTGCGGTGCCCGGGCGACCCGTTGGAGCGTTCCCGCAGTGACAGCGCTCTGCAGAAGCGCTCCCCACTGGGCGGAGCGTCGACGCACAAGCTGCGTCCACGACGCCTTCCAGTTCTCGACGCCTTCGGTCAACGGGCGCACAAAAAGCAACTGTTGGCCGGGCCTGAGACTAGCAACCAACGGCGTTAGCGTCGCCTTAGGCGAGGCGGCTTGCAGCCGCCCGAGGGCGTTGGTCCAGCGCATGTAGGTCGGGTGTGCCACGGCCCCGATGGTCGAGGCCCAGCGCAGACCCGCGGGCAGGTAGTAGTAGGCGAGGGGGACCTGCTCGGGCTGGGCGACGACGACCAGATCGCCCTGATGGAGCAGCGGAGCGAGCTCTCCGGCGACGTCGCGCATGTCGCTCTTGTGCGCGGCGGCAAAGGAGCCCGGATTGGCCAAAAAGGCGACGCACAGCACGATCGCCACCAGCCCGACGACTCGGGCGCGGGCGGCCAGCAGCGTCGACAGCAGCAAGAGGGCCGGAATCAGGGAGGCGAAGTACCGCGCCACCCACGCCTCCGCGAAGAGCCCGATCACGCGCGAGAGCGCAATCGCCGAGAAGGCCAGCGCCACCAGGGCCCAGATGGCGATGGCATCGGACGTGCGCCGGCGCTCGGGGGCCAGCAGCGGGGCCACCCCGATCACGCAGGCGACGAGCAGGGTGACGTCGACACGCTCTCCGCCGAGCAGGTCGCTGGGGACATCGGCTCCCGAGAGGGGGGCGTAGTGGAAGGGCGAGGTCGCGTGGGCGATCTGGGAGATCGTCGTCGGCAGCCACGGCAGATAGACGATCGCCACCGCGGCAAACGAGATGCCGGCATCGCGCAGGAGTGCGCGGCGAGCTTCGGCGGGGGTGAAGCGGTAGACGACGCCCAGTGCGACCGCGGCGCCGAACCAGAACAGAAAACCCGCGGCCTGGGTGTAGGTCAAAAGCGCCAGTGAGACCCCGAACAGCCACAGGTAGCTGCGACGGCGGTAGACGAAGGCGTGGAGGAAGCCGGTGGTGCACAGCAGTCCGAGCAGCACCATCAGCTCGTACATCTGGGTCTCCTGCGCGTAGCGCGTCAAGAACGAGTTGAAGGCGAAGAGCACCGCCGCGTAAAAGCCGGCGCGCCGGCCATACAGGCTCCAGCCTGACCACATCCCGACCGGAATCGTCGCCAGGCCGATGAGCAGCGATAGCACATGGGTGTCTGACTCGCTTGAGCCGACGACGCTCATCCAGATGTGGAGCAGCACGTAGTAGAGCGGCGAGGTTCCGGCCTGGCGCAATATGCCCGGCAGCTCGCTCAGCGAATGTCCGGCGATCCCGGTGGAGATCGCTTCGTTGAACCACAGCTCGCCGCCGAGCTGGCGGGAGCGCAGGACTGCCGAGATGATCACGAGCAGGACGACGAACCCGCCCGTGGTCAGCCACTGCGGCTGGCGCTCAAACCAGCGGGGGGCGTGGACCTCGCGGATCGGCGGAGGCTCGAGCAGCGAGCTGAGGGGGCGTCGTGGGGCGGCGGTTGTCATGGGAAACGTTCGGGACTCAAACGCCGGAGGTCAACCGCCGGGCCGGTCCGAGCTCCGGGTTCAGGCGGCCTTCCGGTAGAGCACCGCGCTGTCGGCGACACAGCACGCGCCCCGGTAGTTGTGAGGCGCTATCGCGACCGGCTTCAGCGTGCCGTTATTGACGTCGGACTGCAGGATCGCTCCCCATGGCGCCGAGCGGCGGCGGACGTACACCGTCCACGGCGCCTGCCAGTTCTGAGCGCCTTCGGTCAGGGGGCGCACGAACAGCAGCTGCTGGCCGGGGCGCATCGAGGCGACCAGGGGGTTCAGGGTGCCCGCGGGGCTTGTGTCCTTGAGACGGTCCAGGGCATTGACCCAGTCCATGTAGCTGGGGTCCTTGACGGCGCCCGCCGTGTTCACGTAGTGCAGGCCGGCGGGCAGGTAGTACCAGGACAGCGGCGTCTGCTCAGGCTGGCCGACGACGACGATGTCGTTGGGATGGAGCATCGGTGCCATCTCGGCGGCAACGTCGCGCATGTCGCTCTTGTAGCGCGGGGTAAACACCTTGGGGTTGGCCAGGAAAATGATCGAGACGGCGATCGCCACGACCCCGAGGAGACGAGCGCGAGCACACCCCCAGGCGACCAGGAGCAGCAGCGCTCCGAGCACCGGGGCGAAGTAGCGGCTGGCCCAGGCCGGGTTGGCCTGGGAGGCGATCCAGCCCACCCCGAGCGTCGCCACCGGGATCGCGATCAAGGTCCAGAGGGTGATCTGCTCCCGCGTCCGGCGGTGTGCGCGCAAAAACAGCGGCGCCAGGCCAATGGCGGCGCTGAAGACCAGAATGATCGTGATCCGGTCACCGCCCAGCAGGTCACGGGAGATCTGTACGGGAGCGCCGAAGCGCGGCGAGGTGTCCCAGGGCGCCGCGGTGTGAGCGACCTGGTACAGCAGCGTTGGAACCCACGGCAGGAAGAGCACCCCGGCGCCCACGAAGGCGAACGCGCCATCACGGAGGAGCGCGCGTCGGTCGTCTGAGGCCAGCAGCGCCGGGATCAGCGCCAGCGCCGTGCCGATGAAGAAGAACGTTCCCCAGGAGTGGGTGTAGAGCATCAGAGCCAAGGCGCCGCTGAACAGGAACAAAAAGCGCCGCCGGCGATAGACGAAGCCGAGCACGAAACCGGCGGTGGCCAGCACCCCGAGCAGCCCCATGAGCTCGTACATCCGCGTCTCCTGCGCGTACGCCGTGAGCCAGGCGTTGAAGGTGAAGAGGATCGCCGTCGTGATCCCGACGCGCCGCCCGAAGAGCGTCCACCCGGCCCATCCCCCGGCGGGGATCGTGAGCACGCCGCACACCAGCGAAAGCGAGTGGGTGGCGGTCTCGGACGAGCCGAAGA
>JBAPXO010000335.1:0-7973 GCA_049284255.1 Solirubrobacteraceae bacterium
TCGCTGCGCCGGTAGGCCGGGCGGCACTGCTCGCGGCCGCCCAGAACCGCGCCCGCGAGCTCGTCGATACGCCCGCCAACGAGCTCACGCCCACAGCGCTCGCCGACTACGCCCGCCAGCTCGCCGACCGCCACGATCTGATCGCGTTCAACTCGCTGGACGGCGATCAGATCCGCGAGCTCGGCATGGGGGCGTTCACGGCTGTCGCCCAGGGCTCAGATCAGGATCCGCGGCTGATCGCGCTGAGCTACGAGCCGCCGAGTCCGACCGACCCGGCACGCCGGCTGGCCCTGATCGGCAAGGGCATCACCTTCGACTCGGGCGGCCTGTGGCTGAAGTCGAACACCTCGCTGATCAGCATGAAGGGCGACATGGCGGGCGGGGCGGCGGTGATCGAGGCCATCGGGGCGCTGGCCGAGCTACAAGCGCCGATCCGGGTCCTCGGGGTCGTGGGCGCTGCCGAGAACATGATCAGCGGACGCGCCGTGCGTCCCGGCGACATCATCACCGCGCTGGACGGCACGACGATTGAGGTCGTCAACCCCGACGCCGAGGGGCGGCTGGTGCTCGCGGACTGCATCACCTGGGCTCGCCGCGAGGGCTGTGACGCGATCATCGACATCGCCACTCTGACCGCCGGCCCGACGATGGTGCTGGGCTCGGTGTTCGCCGCGGTGCTCGCCAACGACGACGCGCTCGCAGAGCTCGTTCTCAGCTCTGGGCAGCGGACCGGCGAACGCGTGTGGCGCCTGCCGCTGGACCCTGCCTTCGCCGAGATGGTCAAGGGTCGCTATGCCCAGCTGGCCAACCGCTCGGAACGTCGGGAGGCGCTGACCAACACCGCCGCCGAGCTCCTGCACCACTTCGCCGGCGACGTCCCGTGGGCGCACCTGGACATCGCCGGGGTCTCGGACGACGTGCCCGTGCCTTATCTCGGCAAGGGCGGGAGCGGCTACGGCGTGCGGCTCCTGACCGAGGTTGCGCTCAGCTTCTGAGAGCGCGGTCACGCTCCAGGATCGACTCCGCAGCGCTGGCCGGGTCTAGCTCGCGGGAGACCACCCGATCGAGCAGCTCGCGGACGTCCTCATCCTCGCGGATCGAAGCCTCGAGTTCGCGCCGCATCCGGTAGGTGGCGATTGCGAGGACCTCGTTGAGCAGATTGCGCCGCCGACGCTCGGAGAGCGTCCCCTCGGCTTCGATGAAGGCGCGGTGCTCGGCGAGCTTGTCGACCAGCTCCTCCACCCCCTCCCCTCGCACCGCCTCGGTGCGGATGATCGGCACCGGCCAGTCCCGATGGGGACCGAGCGCGAGCACGCCCTTGATCTCCCTCACCATGGTGTCGGTCAACGGGTGGTCAGCTTTGTTGACGACGATCACGTCGGGGATCTCCATCACTCCCGCCTTCAGCGCCTGGATCGAGTCACCCGAGCCCGGCTGCAGCGCCAGGACCACGGTGTCGGCGTGGTCGATGATGTCGACCTCGGCCTGCCCGACGCCGACGGTCTCGAGCAGGACCAGCTCCCAGCCGGAGGCGTCCATCAGCAGCGCGGCCTGCAACGCGGCCTCGCTCAGACCCCCCAGAGCGCCGCGGTTGGCCATCGAGCGGATGAACACACCGGGATCGAGAAAGTGGTCGGTGAGTCGGATCCGGTCGCCGAGCAACGCCCCCTTCGTGAACGGGGACGAGGGATCGATCGAGAGCACGGCGATGGAGCGCCCGCGTGCGCGCTCGAGCTTGGTGATCGCGGCCAGCAGGGTCGACTTGCCGACCCCGGGTGGCCCGGTGAAACCGACCACGGCGGCCTTTCCGGTCTCCGGGTATACCTGGCGTACGAGTTCCCAGCCCGCGGGGTCGTCGTTCTCAACGAGCGAGATCGCCCGGGCCAGGGCGCGGCGATCTCCGGCGAGCAGGCGTTCGGCCAGGGGTTTTTCCGAAGGGCTCATGGGCGGCCAGCCATGATGCCAGGGCGGGCGCCCGGCAGAGGCGCTCGGGTTTTACGATCTGGGCGTGACCTTGGCTCCGACTCAGTCCCAGCAGCGCCCTCTGGGGACGATCGCGCCACCGCCGCCGGCGGTGCGCGGCGACCCGCCGCCTCTGCATGGCGGTCCCCTGACGATGCTGCGCTTCGCGCGCGCCAACCACATGCTCAGCCGCGGGTACCTCGTGCTCGTCGTGCGCTGGCTGTGGCTGAAGCTTCGCTGGCGCGGGCGCCTTCAGACCGACGGGCTGTGCTTCATCGGTCCCGGGGTGAAGTTCGAGATCGGTCGCAACGCGCGAATCAAGCTCGGGCGCTGGTCCTGGATCGGCCACGGCTGCAAGGTGCGCGTCCACGAGGGCGAGCTATCGATCGGCGCCAAGACCGTGTTCGGCCAGGAGTGCACGATCTCGGCCTTCCAGCACGTCGCGATCGGCCGCGAGTGCATCATCGCCGACCGCGTGATGATCATCGACTTCGACCACGGCATGGTCGAGGTCGAGCGCCCGATCCGCGAGCAGGGGATCTACAAGCGCGACGTCGACGTCGGCCACAACGTCTGGATCGGTTATGGCGCGTGCATTCTGCGCGGCGTCTCGGTCGGCGAGAATTCGGTGATCGGGACCAGCTCGGTCGTCACCTGCGATGTGCCCGCCAACGCTGTGATGGGCGGTATCCCGGCGCGGGTGATCCGGATGCGCGAGGCGCCGAAGACCTTCCGCTGGGCCTAGCCGCTGCAGATCCCGAGGAAGTCGAGTGCTCCGTCGAGTCCGGAGGGTCGCAGCGAGAAGTCTGCTGAGGCGATTGCCGGGGTGAACCAGTCATAGAACGGCTTGGTTATCCCGAGCCGGGCATGCAGGGTGTCCCAGCCGCAGGCCAGCGCCAGCTCGTGGAGGCGCAATTTGCGAGCGTGGAAGAGCCCCAGCAGCTGCACACGGTCAAACACGGTCCGGCACAGGGCGTCGAACTCGTAGGACCGGTACTCCTTGATGTGCCAGGGGTTGTCTGATTTGGGGGCTCCGGGCGGCGCGAGCGTGAGCAGGTTGGGGGTCGAGACGTAGAGCACCCCGTCCTCGGTGAGCAGCGACCGCAGGTGCTCGAGCACGGCGACCGGATCCTGGACGTGCTCGATCGTTTGCAGGAACACGACCGCATCGAAGCTGTTGGGCTCGCCCCAGGTCTCGATCATCCCCCGTTCGAAGCTCAGGTTCTGGCGGGTGTAGCGCAGCCGGGCGTGCTCGTAGGCGTCTGGGTTGGCGTCGACGCCGACGACGCTCTGCGCCGATCGCCACAACACCTCTGAGCCATAGCCCTCGCCGCAGGCCATGTCCAGGACGCGGCGTCCGATCACCCGGGCGCCGATCCACTCGTAGACAGCGAGGTGGCGCCGGTACCAGTAGTTCTCGGCGGGCACGTCGGGCAACGTGCGCTCGCCGGTCAGCTCCAGAGGAGAGACCCCGGGCGGTTGTTGGCGCTGAACATGGGCCTCGGAGGTCACCGGCCGACAGGGTAATGTGCTGCCCGCCATGGAGGCACTCCGTACCGCGGACGAGATCCGCGAGGTCAATACCCGCTACCACGACGTAGCGGCCGATACCTATGACTCGAAGTGGGGAATCGACTTCGGGGACGTCGGGCAGCGACAGGTCCTGGGCAAGCTGCGCAAGGTGCTCGGCGCCGAGCTCGACCAGGGTTATGACCGGTCACTGGAGATCGGCGCCGGGACCGGGTACTTCAGCCTCAACCTGCTCCAGTCAGGAGTCGTTGGCGAGGCGACCTGCACCGACATCTCGCCGGGCATGGTGGCCACCCTGAGCGCCAACGCCGGTCGCCTCGGGCTCGAGGTCAAGGCGGCCCGCGCGGACGCCGAATCGCTGCCCTTCGCCGACTCAAGCTTTGACCTGGTGCTCGGCCACGCCGTGCTTCACCACCTCCCCAACCTGCGCCGGGCGTTCGCCGAGTTTCATCGCGTCCTGCGTCCGGGCGGACGGATCGTCTTCGCGGGCGAGCCCTCACGCGTCGGCGATCAGATTGCCTCGCTGCCCAAGCGCGTCGCCTGGTCGATCGCCCCGGTGTGGCGGACGCTGATCCGTGCCAGCCCGCCGCCGGCGCCGGAAGACGGCTCATCCGCGTTCGAGGATCACGACCTCGAGCCATACGTCGACATCCACGCCTTCGCGCCCTCCGATCTAACCCGCCATGCGCGTCGCGCCGGCTTTGCCGACATCGAGGTGCGGGGCGAGGAGCTCGCCGCCAACTGGTTCGGCTGGTTCAACCGCACGCTCGAGGCCTCGGCCGACCCCGCCGACGTCCCGATGTTCTGGCGCCAGTACGCCTTCCGGGGGTACTTGGCCTTCCAGCGCGTCGACGAGATGCTCCTCGAGCCTCTACTGCCGCCGGCGATCTTCTACAACCTGCTGCTCACCGCGCGCCGCTAGCACCTCGCCGGCCGGCCCTACCGGTGAGTCGCCCCGGGACCGGACGTAAACTTCACCAATGGCCGACGAGGTCGCCCGCGAGTTCCCGCTCTTCCCTCTGGGACTGGTGGCCCTCCCCGGAGAACTGGTGCCGCTCCACATCTTCGAGGAGCGCTACAAGACGATGATGACCGAGTGCCTGGAGTCCGAGGGCGAGTTCGGCATCGTCTGGATGTCCGACGACGGGCTGCGGGACATCGGCTGCGCATGCGAGATCGAGCAGGTGCTCGAGCGGATGGAGGACGGCCGCATGAACCTGCTGACCCGGGGGACGCGGCCGTTTCGTGTACTCGAGCGCCAGGGCCATCTCGCGTATCCGGCGGGGGTGATCGAGTTCGTGTCCGACAACGGGGAGACGCCCGACCCTGACCTGGCAGGCGAAGCCCGCGCCGCCTATGCCGACCTCGTGATGCGCGCCACCGATCGCGAGCCCGAGGCCGAGGAGCTCGCCCAGATGAGCGCCTACGACATGGCGGCCACCGTTGACTTCGGCCTCGATGCCAAGCAGGGGCTGCTCGACCTGCGATCCGAGACGGCTCGCCTACGGCTGGTAACGCGCCTATTCCGCGCGGCGGTGAAGCGCCTGGACTTCGTCGATCGCGCCCAGGCTCGCGCCCGGTCAAACGGCAAGGTCCGTTTCGGCTGACCGCGCCGGAGCGCTCGTGCGGTTGGTCCTCCCGGGACGCTAAGGCGCGCCGGCGATCAGCGTGAACAGCACCATGAAAGCGCCGAAGAGGATGCAGTAGACGCCGAACGGGCGCAGGTTCCCGCGCTTGAAGTAACGGGTCAAGAAGTGGACCGTGATCACCGCGGTGATGGCCGCTGCGATGGCGGCGATGAACGCCGCCCCCCTCACTCCGTTGCCGTTGGGGCCGGTGAGATCGCCGATCTTGAGCAGGCCGGCGGCGAGAATCGGGGGCGTGGCGAGAAAGAAGCCAAACCGAGCGGCATCGGCGTTGTCCAGGCCACGAACCAGGCCGGCCGTCATCACCATCCCGTCGCGGCTTATCCCGGGGATCAGGGCAGTCGTCTGTGCCAGCCCGATCACTCCGGCCTCCCGATACTCCATGGTGTCCAGGCGGCGCCCGCCCGCGACGTTCAGGCCCTCGCGCCGGGCAAGCTCGCGTACCTCCGCGCGCCTGCGGTAGCGCTCGGCCCCAAGCAGGATGCAACCATTGACGATCAGGAAGATGGCGGCCGCAAGCGGCTTCGAGAGGGCCTCGCGCAACACCTTCTCGAGCGCCAGCCCGAGGATCCCCACGGGGATGGTGGCGACGATGATCAGCCAAATCATGCGCTCGGTCTCGGTCTCGATGCGCCGCTTGCCCAGCGTGGCGAAGAACGCCCGGATGAGCGCGATCCAATCTCGCCAGAAGTAGATCAGCAGCCCGACGGCGCTGCCGACGTGGAGCATGACCACGAACGCCAGCCAGGGCGACTCGGGCTGTGACTGCCAGGCGACAACATTGTGCCAGCGAAACAGGGTCGGGAAGAGCACGGTGTGGCCGAGGCTCGACACCGGGAAGAGCTCGGTGGCGCCCTGGAGGACGCCAAGCACGATCGCCTGGAAGGTGCTGATCAGATGCGAGGCGGCTAGGGCGAGCACGGAGCGGGGTAGCGTAGCCGCCGCGCCCGGACCGGGTCGCTACGGCGGACCAGACTCTCATGCACGTCTAATCGAGGTCAGCCGCCGCGCCCACACGCCTGGGTCGCTGCCTGGGCGGCGAACAGCTCGGCTTCCTCGAGCTCCTTGTGCCCCGGAGCCGCACGGTCAGGAAACGACACCGTCCCTTGCTGCACCCGGATCCGGTAGTAGTAGATCGTGCCGGGCTCCGAAGCGATCGTCAGGTTGTGGCTGGCGTCTTTGACGAGATCGTCTGACAGGTCGCGAGCCTGGATGAGCCTCGCATCGGAAATTGGCTTGGGCTTCGCACCGTCGCAGCTGATCGTCCCCGAGTCGTTGACGAGCATCGTGAGCTTGGGACCCTGTCCGGTGCGGGTGAGCACGAACAGATCGGGCGACTGGATGTTGAGCCCGCATCCCGTGAGCCAAATGGCGACCGCGGTCACCACCCCGAGCGCAACCGGGCGAGCCCTCACCGTGAGGCGACCACTATCGCCGCGCCCCCGCGCCGCGGGTCGCCGCCGCCTGAGAAGCGCCCGTCCTCACCCCGAGCCGCCGCCTGCGCCCCGCCGAAGAAGAGGTTGCGCTCGCGGAACCGGGCCAGCGTGCGCCCGGCCTGCTCGAGGCCGTTCACGTCGATCCCCGGCTCGACATAGACGATCCCGTCTTCCCAGTGCACGCGCGGAGCCCGCACCGCCGCCTCGGCGCCGAGACCGTCGTCGATCGAGCGGACGATCGTCTGCAGGATGGCCGAGCGGATGCGGTTGGAGCCGGCGCTCCCCACGGCGAGTTCGGCGACGTCGTCTCGCAACACCACGGTCGGCGACATCATGCTGGGCATGCGGCGCCCCGGGGGGTGGCGATGGAAGCCGAGCGGGTTGAGGTCCTGCTCGCCGAGCATGTTGTTGAGATGGACGCCGGTGCCGGGGACGATCACCCCTGAGGCCGACCCGTTGGAGCATGTCACCGAGCACGCCCAGCCGTCGCGGTCGAGCGCCGCGATGTGGGTGGTCGAGCCCAGGCGGCTGGCGCCGGCTTGGGTGCCCGCGGTCGTCGCAGTGGTCGCGCCCGCGCCTGCGAGAAAGCGCTGCACGAACTCCGGGTCGTCGAGGCCCGCGAGGAACTCGGGGGTGCGCTCGCGCTGCGTGCGCTCCATGACGTCGACGATCCGCGTCACCGACGGCGGTCCCGGTTCACCGTCTAGCAGCGCCAAAGCTCGGGCGACGAGGATCCCGCCCGCCGATGGCGGGGGGTTGGTCAGGACTTCACGACCGCGGTAGGCGACCTGCACCGGCGCGCGGTCGACGACCTGATAGGCGGCCAGGTCATCCCGGGTCACGGCTCCCCCCCGCTCGGTCAGCCAGTCGACGATCGCCGTCCCGATGTCGCCCTCGTAGAAGGGCCTTGAGCCCTCTGCCCCAAGCCGCGCCAGGGCCTCGGCGAGCTCGGGCTGGGCCAGCCGGTCGCCCGCGCGCACCAGCCGGCCGCCCGGGGCAAACAGTGCCGCCGCCTCCGGCGCGGAGGTGACGATCCCGCCCAGGAGGTCGATGATGTAGCCCTGCTCCTTGGTCAGGACGACGCCCTCACGAGCCAGCGCCACCGCGGGCTCGACGAGTTCGGCCAGCGGAATCCGCCCAAACCGGCGTGCCGCCTCGCAGACCCCGGCCGGCATCCCGAACGTTCCCACCGAGGCGACGCCGACGTTGAAGACCTGGACCGCGTCACCGAACGAGATGCTGATCGGGATCAGCTCCGAGCGCTGCTCGGGATCCGCGCCCCGTCCGGGGGCCTCGACGAAGAAGTCCAGCAGCGTCGGCTCCTCCCCGGGGGCGACCACGAGCATGTAGCCCCCGGCGCCCAGGCCGGTCAGCAGCGGCTCGCAGACAAACGAAGCCA
>JBAPXO010000336.1:0-1662 GCA_049284255.1 Solirubrobacteraceae bacterium
ATCGGCGACGAGGTCGCGGGCGACGATCTCGGCGCCCGCCGCCGCCGCGTGCTCGGCCAGGGCGGCGCCGGACCGATCTTCGGTCTCGCCGGCGGCGACCGAGGTGGAGACGGTGAGGATTGCGGCCCGCATCAGGCCAAGGAGGATGTCAGAGCAGAGGTGACGGACGGGGCGCTACGATCGCCGACCGCGTGAGGCGGCCAGTATCTGGCGCGCTTGTTCCGCGTCCCATTGCCTTGGTCCGAGACAGCAGGTGACTGATCGTCCCCGGTAGCTGGCACCGATTTCCGAGAGAATTCGCCGTTGAAGGGCTCGTGGTCCGAGCCGGTAGGGGCGACGGGTGGAGCGGTCGATGAACTCCTCCCTCAAGCTGTTCACGAGCATTTTCTACGACGCAAGGCTCCTGCGGCACTTCCTGCGGCACTATTCCGCCGCGGGCATCGGGGCGTTCTACATCGCCGCCCCGTCGGCGTTTGCGCAAGAAATCGAGGAGCGGCGGCTTGAGTATCCAATCATCGTCTGCGCGACCGACTTGCGTCACAGTCTCTACCGTGGTCGCATCGCGTCGAACGAGATGCGCCGGCTGCGCGAGGAATTTCAACGCGAGGATGAGTGGGCGCTCATCGTCGACCTGGATGAGTTCATCACGTTCCGGCGAGATCCAAGCGCCGTCATCGGGTCCGCGGAAGCGGAGGGAGCCAATGTGGTGCGGGCGGTGATGCACGATCGATTCAGCCCCGACGGAAGAGCGGTGGACTTCGCGCCGGGCGACGATCTCGCGCGACGCTATCCGGTCAGGACACGGTTCGTCCGGGACGTGATGCTGGGCTGTGACCACAAAGCCGTGCTGGTGAAGGGGCTTCTGCACGGGGTCCCTGGAGCCGAGCACCACGAAATGGTGGGAGAGAAGATTGCTTCGGAGGTTCTGGACATCGAGCACTACAAGTGGACAGGCGGATCCGTCGAAAGGGCGAGGCAGCGCCTGTGGGGGCTGGAAGAAGCAGGGTCGGAGTGGTCGGCCGAATACGGACGCGCCGTCACGCACTACGAGACGCACGGTCGGTTTGCGTGGGAGCTCATCGGGGGCGAGTTGACCACGTGCATCGCCGGCGCCGAGACGGACCAAAGCGACTCAGGCATATAGATCCGAACCGAGGATCGCGCCTCATCGAGTGGTCCCCTAGGATCTTGCACCGGCTGGCCGGCGCCAGTCGCCGGAGCGACCGCCGGACTTGGCCACGAGGACCACGCTGGCGATCTCGGCCCCGCGCTCAATCCCTTTGACCATGTCGTAGACGGTCAGCGCGGCGACGGACGCCGCGGTGAGCGCCTCCATCTCCACCCCCGTGGATCCGGTCGTGCGGGCCTCGGCGATCAGCTCGATCTCACCGGAGACGGCATCGATCTCGCCCTCGACAGCCACGTAGGAGAGTGCAAGCGGATGACACAGCGGGATCAGCTCGGCGGTCCGTTTGGCGGCTTGGATGCCGGCGATCCGCGCCACGCCGATGACGTCTCCCTTGGGAGTATCGCCGGCCTGCACCTTGGCGGCCGTCTCCGGCGAGACCCGGACGACCGCCCGGGCGACCGCGCGCCTATCCGTCGTCGGCTTGTCGCCGACGTCGACCATGCTGGCGCGTCCGCGGACGTCGAGGTGGGTGA
>JBAPXO010000337.1:0-2035 GCA_049284255.1 Solirubrobacteraceae bacterium
ACCTGCAGCTGCGGCGAACCGTGCAGAAGTGGCGCATTACGGCTGCTAGCTATACTTAATGAAGTGACCGAGCAGAACATCGAGAAGGCCATCATCGTCGGCAGCGGGCCGGCCGGGTACACGGCGGCGCTGTATATGGCGCGCGCCAACCTCGAGCCGCTTGTGGTCGAGGGCTTTGCTTGGGGGGGCCTGCTCCAGCAGACCACCGACGTCGAGAACTTCCCCGGCTTCCCCGAGGGAATCATGGGCCCCGACCTGATGACCCACTTCCGGGATCAAGCCGAGCGTTTCGGGGCGCGGCTGGAGACCGATGATGTCACCGCGATCGAGCTTTCTCCCGACGGATCCGAGCCCCACAAGGTGTGGGTGGGCGACGATCTCCATTTGACCAAGGCGGTCGTCCTGGCGATGGGCGCCCAGCACCGCAAGCTCGGTGTCCCCGGCGAGCAGGAGCTGTCCGGCCGCGGGGTGAGCTACTGCGCCACCTGTGACGCCGCCTTCTTCAAGCAGGCGCCGACGATCATCGTCGGCGGCGGCGACTCCGCCATGGAGGAGGCGATGTTCCTGGCCAAGTTCGCCTCCAAGGTGGCCATCGTCCACCGGCGTGACGAGTTCCGGGCCTCGAAGATCATGCTCGACCGCGCTAAGGCGCTGCCCAACATCGAGTGGGTCACCCCGTACGTGGTGGAGGAGTTCGTCGCCGGCGAGAACAAGTCGTTGTCGGTGGCCCGGCTACGCAACACCGTTGATGGCTCCGAGCACGAGCTCGAGATCACCGGAGCGTTCATCGCCGTCGGACACGACCCGCAGTCTCATCTCGTCGAGGGTCAGGTCGACACCGACGACGGCGGCTACGTCGTCACCCAGGGCCGCTCCACCCTGACCAACGTGCCGGGAGTGTTCGCGGCCGGCGATCTCGTCGACCACACATACCGTCAGGCGATCACGGCCGCCGGAACGGGGTGCCAGGCCGCGCTGGACGCCGAGTGGTACCTGCGCGACACGACGTTCTCATTTGACGAGGCGGCTCGCGCCGCCGCCAGCTAACAGCCGGCTCACCGCAAGCCCCCCAGACAGCTTTTCGGGCGCCCTGGCTGGGACGCCCGATCAAGCTCCTGGATTCGGAAGCCCCCGCGGGGCGCGCCGAATGTGGCGATCAGCCGTAGGGGCAGCCGTCGGCCGGACCCCAGTTGCCCGAGGCGGGATGCTGGCCCATGATCAGTCCGAAATCCTGCGTCCACGTGCCGGCGGCGTTGCTGAAGCCGGAGATCGAGCGGTCATCGAGACCGGTGCCAACCTCGCGGAAGGTCGGGCTGAGGATGTTCTGGCAGTGACCGGTGCTCGCCATCCAGGCCCGCACCACGGAGGTGGGGGTCCTGTAGCCGGTGGCGATGTTCTCGCCGACGTTTGACCAATTGAAGCCGACGGCGCTTATGCGGGCCGAGAAGTCGGCGCCATGGCTGAAGTTGCGATGGCTGACCATGTCGTTGGTCCAGCCCTGAGCCGAGCGGTCCAGGCGACGGTTGGCCTTCAGCCCGGGCAGGCCATGACTACGGCGCTGTCCGTTGATCAGGCAAACAACGGCTTTCTGGAGTGCGGGCCGGGAGACGGCACCAATGGGGGCGTTGGCGTGGGCGCATCCCCGGCCGTGGGCCGAGGCGGCGGGCGCCAGCGTGACGAGGGTGAGCGCCAGGACAGCCGCAAAGGCGGTCGCCAAGCGCCGGATAACGGCATGCGGGCGTGCCACGGTGTGGCACACGATTGTTCTGTTTCGCTCAATCATGAACCCTGCTTCGGTCGTCGTCGTGTTCCCGATGAGCGGTCCCGACGCCCATCGAACAAACGTCCAGATAACGAGGCGCAGGACCCTACACGATTGATCTACTGCAGGCCTGCCCCGCTTCTGGACAGGCCGGTCCTACCCCCGGCAATCGCGCCTTAGGCAGGATTTGGAAAAAAATTTTGGGCGGTTCGGCGAGCGGCTCAGCCACCGTCCGCGACGGGTCCGGCCCGCCTAGGACAAACTCGTCCAAAC
>JBAPXO010000338.1:0-5173 GCA_049284255.1 Solirubrobacteraceae bacterium
GGAGCGTCCTGCGGCGAGCCCTGCCCGCCGTAGGCCTGCCAGGTCGAAGGCAGGATCTGGTAAGCGCCACCGGCCCCACTTGACGGGTTGACCGCCGAGTAGTTGCCGCCGGACTCACAATCCACGATCCCGGAGGGGATCGAGTAGCCGCCGCTGCCCGAGGAGGACGGTGCCTCCGAGGAGGACGAAGCGGTTGAGGCCTCGGTCGCGGGCTGCGGATGGATGTGGAACAGGGCGTCCCACGTCTGCGGGCCGACGATCCCGTCGACCTGCAGACCATCCTTGCGCTGGAAGGCCACGACCGCGCGGCGGGTGCCGCGGCTGAAGTGCCCCGTGGTGTGCAGATGCAAGGCCTTCTGCACCTGCGAGACCTCGGAACCAGCGCTCCCGCGCTCGAGCAGCGAGGCGGGGGCAGGGGCCTGAGCGGCCGCGGGGGCAGCCGCGGTCAGCATTCCGGCGCTCGTGGCGGCGACGGCCACTGAAACGGCGATCCGGGCAGCCCGGTTTGTGTTCTTGCGCCGCGAATCAGAGCGCAGCGTAAGCGGGGGCATGAAGCCTCCTTCTTTCTCATGCCGACGGGGTTAGCTGACGGGCTCGCGCGAGAAAGTGCGCTACGCCGCGCGAAGGCGGCGATTAGCCCCTGGACGGAACATCCCGTCCCTTGGGTCCCCCGCTTCCCACCGCACGGAGCAGTAGGAATTAGGCGGTTTTGTCTGATGAAGCTTCGGGAACGTAGCAGAGCTAGTCAGTCGACTGAGGCTCGCTTTTATCCCGAAAAGCAGGGTAAAAGCTAGCAGCGGACAAATTTGCCCTGTGGGATTGGGGTCACACAGGCGGGGAGGCCGCAATCGGGGTACTCCGGCTCTCGACGTGCGGTGATCGCGGCGACGCTGATCTGAAAAACCCGTTAGGGCCGGTGACGCCGATCTGGGAGGATGGAACGATGGCGGAACCGGCCCAGACCGATGATGGGGGCGTGGCTCGCAAGGACACCTCCAAGCCCCCGATGCCGCGCGATAAGCAAGGTTGGCGCGTAGCTCCCGCGCCCGACGGCCGCGGCCTTCCCGAGCAACACCAGCCCCGACCGCCCCACCGGCTCCGCGGCTTCTGGATCTTCGTGATCGTCCTGCTTGCGCTCAACTGGATCTCGGTGCTCGTCTTCCAGCCCGCCGGCGAGCCGCGGGTCAAGGTGCCGTTCAGCCCCTACTTCGTCGATCAGGTCCAGGCCGGCAAGGTGAAGTTGATCTCCTCTACGGGCGACACCGTCAAGGGCACGTTCACGGCCAAGGTGCGCTACCCCGCCAACGACTCCAAAGCCACGCCGACGACGCTCTTCTCCACCGAGGTGCCGACGTTCTGGTCAAACGAGGCGCTGACGACGCTCTTGCAGTCAAACCACGTCGAGGTCAACGCTCAGTCGACGTCCACCGGGACTTCGCTGCTCGGCGAGATCCTGCTCGGCTTCGGGCCGACGTTGCTGCTCGTCGGGCTGTTCGTCCTGCTGGCGCGGCGGGCGCAGGCCGCCGGCGGAGGCGGCCTCGGGGGATTGGGGAACTTCGGTCGCTCGCAGGCCCGGCGCGTTGATCCCGAGAAGATCCGGGTGACCTTCGACGACGTCGCCGGGATCGACGAGGCCAAGTCCGAGCTGACCGAGATCGTCGACTTCTTGCGAGAGCCGGACCGCTACGGGCGCCTGGGCGGACGCATGCCCCACGGCGTGCTGCTGTTCGGCCCGCCGGGGACGGGAAAGACGCTGCTGGCCCGCGCCGTAGCCGGCGAGGCCCACGCGGCCTTCTTCTCGATCGCCGCCTCGGAGTTCATCGAGGCGATCGTGGGCGTGGGCGCCGCTCGCGTCCGCGACCTCTTCGCCAAGGCCAAGGAGGCCGCCCCGTCGATCGTGTTCATCGATGAGATCGACGCCATCGGGCGCTCGCGCCAGGGGTCGGCGGGGGTGACCGGCGCCAACGATGAGCGCGAGCAGACGCTCGATCAGATCCTCACCGAGATGGACGGCTTTGAGAGCACCGAGGCCGTCGTCGTGCTTGGCGCGACCAACCGCCCCGAGATCCTCGACCCTGCGCTCCTGCGCCCCGGCCGCTTCGATCGTCGCGTCGGCATCCAGGCCCCCGACCGCGTTGGTCGGCGAAAGATCCTCGATGTCCACACTCGCTCGATTCCGCTCGACGACGATGTCGACCTCGACGCCCTCGCCGCCGCGACGCCCGGCATGGTCGGCGCCGACCTCGCCAACCTGGCCAACGAGGCGGCGCTCCTGGCCACCCGTCGCAACCACGACAAGGTGCACATGGCCGACTTCACCGATGCCGAGGAGAAGATCTTGCTCGGCTCGCCGCGCGGGATCGTGCTCAGTCCCGCCGACCGGGAGCGGACCGCCTTTCACGAGTCCGGCCACGCCCTTGTGGGGATGCTCACCCCCGATGCCGACCCCGTCCGCAAGATCTCCATCATCCCGCGGGGCATGGCGCTGGGGGTGACGCTTTCCACGCCCGATGCCGATGCCGTGAGCTACTCCCGTGAGGACCTGGACGCCAAGATCAAGGTGGCGCTCGGCGGGCGCGCCGCCGAGGAGATCGTCTACGGCCAGATCACCACCGGCGCCGAGTCAGACATCCAGCAGCTGACGGGGATCGCCCGGCAGATGGTCGGCCGGTGGGGGATGAGCGACAAGCTTGGGCCGGTGTCGCTGCTGCCCTCAGATGGAGCCGGACCGCTGCTGCCGGGGGTGAGTGAGACCTCGCCTCAGACGCAGTGGCTGGTCGATCAGGAGGTTGAGCGGCTCATAGAGGACGCTCACGTCGAGGTCACGCGGCTGCTGTCGGACCACCGCCAGCAGCTGGACTCCCTCGCCCATGCCCTGCTCGCTGCGGAGACCCTCGATGCCGCCGATGCCTACGCCGCTGCCGGGGTGGCCCAGCCGCCCGCGGGTTGGCATGAAGAGCCGCCGGTCCCGGTAGCGCCCTAGCCGGCGTCGCCAAGGCGCGCGCCGCAGCCTGGCGTGGCAGCGGTCCGGAAGTCGTAGTATCGGGCACGCCGATCCAGGCCGGAGCACGTTGAGAGGAAAAGGGTCATGAATAAGCGGTTGCCGGTCTGCGCGGCTCTGGCGACACTCGCCGGGATCTGGGTCGTCGCCCTGTTGACAGCTTCAGGGGCTGCGGCCAGCGCGCCGGCGCTCCCCTCAAGCGACCCGTTCTACTCCTACTCGGGATCGCTTACCAACATCGCTCCCGGCAGCGTGCTGCGGACCCGGGCGGTGTCGCTGGCCGAGAGCGGGAGCACGACCCCGGCTACGGCTACTCAGGTGCTCTACCGGACCGTCAACGAGGCCAAGCAGCCGTCCGTGACCGTGGCCACGGTAATCCGCCCGGTGGCGACGGTGGGCACGCCGAAGATCGTCTCCTATCAGACGGCCTACGACGCGCTGGGCTCGCAGTGCGATCCCTCCTACACGCTGCAGGGGGGCAACTCGAGCTACCAGACCGCCCAAGAGGAGGAGCAGATCATCCTCGGCTACGTCTCGGCCGGCTACACGGTTGTCGTTCCCGACTACGAAGGCGAGCATCTGGATTGGGCGGCCGGTCAGGAGTCGGGCTACGACACGCTGGATGGCATCCGCGCGACGGAGAACCTCCTGGGCGCCCCGGCGGCAAGCACTCCGGTGGGAGTCGTGGGCTACTCGGGTGGCTCGATCGCCACCGAGTTCGCGAGCGAGCTGGCTCCCACGTATTCACCTGAGCTCGACATCGTGGGCGTCGCCGAGGGGGGCGTGCCCGTCGACTTCTTCCACAACCTGAGCTACATCAACGGCAGCCCCGACTGGTCGGGAGTGATCCCCGCCGTGCTCGTCTCGCTCAGCCGTGCCTTCGGCGTCAGCTTCGAGCCTTATCTGTCGCCCTACGGCGTGCAGGTCACAAATCAGGTCAAGGACGAGTGCATCAACGACTTCGTCGGCAATTACCCGGGCCTCACGATCCAGAAGCTGGTCAAGCCCCAGTACGCCAACCCCGACCTGATCCCCGATTTCGTTCGGATCGGCGATGAGCTGATCATGTCGCGGACCGGAACCCCCAAGGGGCCGCTTTTCATCGGAGTGGGCAACGCCGACGGCACCGGCGACGGCGTGATGGTCGCCAAGGACGTCCAGGAGCTGGCCTACACCTACTGCCGGCGCGGTGTCTCGGTGCAGTTCAACGAGTACAACGGCGACGACCACGACAACGCGGCCATCCCCTTCGAGACAGGCGCGCTGCAGTTCCTCTCAGACCGCCTGAGTGGTCAAGCCGTCAGTAACGGCTGCAGCTCGATCGGCCCCGGCAACTCGCTGGCGCCGCTGGCGGTCCCCGCCGGCGCCAAGGCCAAACCGCCACCCAAGTTGAAGTTCAGGGACCTCGGTCGCGTCAAGCGCCTGCACGGAGTCGACATCAAGCTCTGGGCGTCGGGCGGGAACCTGAACAAGCTCGTGGTCTCCTTCAACCGCGGACACAAGCGGCTGCACCGCTACCGGATCGCCCGGTTGACCGGACGCAAGCACCGAATTGTCCTGCGGGTCAAGGGCAAGATGCCGTCCCGTGGCCGCTACACCCTCAAGGTCACGCAGGGCTCAAAGACGATGCTCAAGCGCACCCTGAAGGTCCGCTGACATCCGTCACGCCCCCGGGGAGGCCTGCCGGGCTTCGGCCAGCGGCGCCCCGCTCTCGTCGGCCCCTCGGGCGGGAGGCCAAGTTCCCAGCCAGTTGTCACGGGCGCCGTCCATCGTGAGCGTGGTCCCAGAGACGAAGTCGCCGGCAGGCGAGGCAAGCAGGGCCACCAGCCAGGCGATCTCCTCGGGCCGTCCCAGGCGCCCCAGGGGGACCGTCCCCGCCAGGTTCTCGACGATCGGCTGCGGATACTTGGTGTACAGGGTGTCGGTGCCGAACTGTCCGGCAGCGATCGCGTTGAGCTTTATTCCGTAGCGCGCCCATTCGATCGAGAGCACGCGCATGAGGTTCTCGACCGCGGCGCGCGCCGCAGAGGAGTGCGCGATCCCGGGCAAACCGTGGTGGGGGGAGATCGTGACGCTGAGGACCTTGCCCCCGCCGCCTGGGATCATCGCCTTGGTGGCCACGGCGTGTGTCATCAGCCACGTTCCCTCGACGTTCAGGCGCATGACCGTTCG
>JBAPXO010000339.1:0-10168 GCA_049284255.1 Solirubrobacteraceae bacterium
GGATCGGAGCGTCCCAGGTGATCCGGTCGTGCGCGTCGATCAGCGCCGCTGCCGTGGTCTCGGTGACGACGTCGGGGTCCTCGAGCCAGGCGTCTGGGAACGCCTTGACGACGCGCTCGTAGAGAACGGGATCTGGCCCCTGGTCCACGACCGTGCCCCGGTACAGGGCCTTGAAGTCGACCGAGTCCACGGCGCCGGTGTCGACGAGCGCGCCGATCAGCTCCGGTGTCCAGGAGCTCGTGGCATCAAGCTTGAAGCGGAGCGTTGGGTAGTTGGACAGGCGGCTCGTGACCGGCTCCAGGCTGGCCGGCTCCCCGAGACGAAGCGAGACGACGAACGTCAGTGGCTGCGGGTCGCGGCCGAGGACTTCGTGCAGAGGTCGTTGCGCCTGGCGCAGTGCCAGATCGAGCGCGGCGCTGTGAAACGTCCAGCGGCGATAGAGCCGTGAGACATCGCCGTGCTCAGGCTCGACCGGGAAGAGATCGAGGCCGTCGAGGCGCTCGCAGAACTCGGCCAGCGAATAGCTGCCCTTCAGATCGTGGACTGCGCCCGCTTTCTGGAAGGCACGGTGATCGTCGGCGTCGTAGACCACATCCTCGCCGATGCCCTCGACGTCGCCGCCCCGGAGGTGAACGACCGTGGTAAGGCGCTCAAAGCCACTGGAGACGTTGGCCTGCAGCCCCTCCAGTGAGTAGCCGTCGACCTCGAGCGGCAGATCGGCGAGGCGGTCAAAGGTGCTCATCGACGGACCGCTCCCTCTCCAGACGGCTCACGAGTTCCTCCAGGCGCAGCTCCTCGAGCCCCTGGCTCACGGCATCGAGCTCGGTGGCGCAGTACTCGATCAGCTCCCGCCCCTCGCGCACGAGGTCCAATGTCTCGCGCAGACCGGCATCGCCGGAGTCCAAGCGGCGGATGATCTCCTCGACGCGGGCCACCGCCGACTCGTAGGTACGGGTCTCGGTCATGGCGCGGGCTCCGGCGTCACCTCGGCGCCGACCAGTCCGTCATGGAAGCGCAGATCGATCTGGTTGGCGCGACGAGCGGCCTCGGCGGAGCCCAGCGGCTCCCCCTCGCGATCCTGAACCAGCGCATATCCCCGGGCCATCGTGCGCTCGGGGTCGTGCGCGCCCAGGGCGAGCGCCAAGCGCTCGAGTTCCCGACCTCGCTTGACGTGCTCGGATCCCGCCGCCCGCGTCGCCGTTCGCTCGAGGGCGTCGAGCTCCGAGCCCAGCTGCCGGCGCCCCTGCTCGGTCTGGCGGCGTGCGCTCGCCCGCAGCTCGCGCACCAACTGATGCAGGCGAGCGCGATGCCGGCGCACCTGCTGTGAGGGCGCCCGTGAGAGGGCGGTCAGTGCCCGGGCTCGGGTCAGAACGGCCCGGTGACCATGGTTGGAGAGGCGGCGGGCGCTGCTGGCCAGTGCGGCCCGGGCGGCGTTGCAATCGGTCGGCACCGCCGCCTCGGCGGCGTGGGTGGGGGTGGAGCAGCAGATCGCGGCGACGTCATCGATCAGGGTGCGGTCGGTGTGATGGCCAACCGAGGAGATCACGGGCACGCGCAGCAGGGCGACGGTGCGGCACAGGCTCTCGTCGCAGAACGCGTAGAGGTCGGCGAGGGAGCCGCCTCCGCGAGCCACGATCACGACGTCGACCTCCGGCATGCCGGCGAGCTCACGCAAAGCGGCCGTGATCCGGGGAGCGGCGTGGCGATCCTGAACGGGCGCGAATGCCCAGATCACCCGCCCGCCCCAACCGCGGCGGTTCAGGCCGGCGACGACGTCGTCCCGCGCCTTGCCGCGCTCGCCCGTGACCACGCCGATAGTCCGCGGCAATCCCGCTCTGGGCAGCTGCTTTTGAGGCTCGAACAGTCCCTCGCTAGCAAGCTGTCTGCGCAGGCGCTCGAGCGCGATGAGAAGATCGCCCTCCCCGGCGACGTGGAGCTCCTGGACGGCGAAGCTGAACGACGGGGAGGAGGCCGAGCTGCCCGGGTAGTAGTCGCAGCCGCCGCCGACGACGATCTGCATGCCGTCGACGAGGCCGAGCCCGAGCGCGTCGAAATCCTGGCGCCACATCGAGCACGGCAGTGCTCCGCGGGCGTCTCGCAGCTCGAAGTACACCCGCACGCGGCTGGTGCGAAACCCCCAGATCTCGCCGGTGAGCTGAATGTGCGCGAACTGCTGCAGACGGCGCTTGAGCTGGGCGGCGTACGCGCCCACCGGGAACGGACCGGGCAGCGCGCTCTTGGCGGCCTGGGGGACGGGAATGGAGGCGTCGAGCATCGCGCCGCCGAGGCTACACGGCGCCCGACACGGAACCGCGGGGCGGTCGGCGTGTGAAGCCAACCTGGCGCCCGATGGGCGCAAATCCCAGCTTGGCGTACATGAGCTGGGGCCAGTCGTCGGCGTCGGCGGGGATCACGATCAGATCGGCTTCCCACTCCCCGGCGGCCCGGACCGCGGCGCCGACCGCGGCCCGGGCAAGGCCGCGCTCTCTGTACTCGGGCAGCGTCGCCACCTCCTCGACCATCGCCACCCGTCCGCCGAGCCCCTCCGGGTCGAGAAACAGCGTGCACGACGACTGCAACCCATCGTCGTCCCCGGCGCCAAACGCCTTGGCAGCCGTGCCGGTGCGCAGCGCCGCCTGAGCGGCGACGAGGTGCGCCGGGAGGTCAGGCGAGAAGGCTCTGGCCGGATACCCGATCCGGGTGTTGGCCAGCTGCACCTCCTCCAGCTCGGGCTCGGAGACCTCGCGAGCGCGGGGATCGGCGACCGCCTGGGCGGGATCGGTGGTCAGCACCATGAACACCTTGCGCGTGCGGTCCCACCCCCGCTCGGCCAGCGCCGGGGCGAGCTCCTCGGCGGCCGGCGCGTCGTCGATCACGACTTGCCGGTGGCCACAGTCAGACAGCCAGTGCTCGGCCATGGTCTCGATCTCGTCCGCGCCGGTGTCGGGCGCCAACGCTCCGGCGAGCAACACGGCATTTAGGTGATAGACGTCGGCCAGCGCCCGGTCGCGGACCACGAATCCGCCGGCGATGGCATGGACCTCGGGTGCCGCCCGTAGGCGAAGCTGGCGGTCGAGCTCCAGTGCCGCCGCCAGGCTCGCGTCCACTACGGCGTCGAGTCCGCGGGGGCGCGCTCGGTCTCGGGCGTGACCGTCTCAGTCACGCGCCGTCGTGTGGCGGTACGCCGCGTCGGCGACGAGAATCGCGGGATCGGCGGTCTCGGGACGCCGCCGGAAGAAGGCCGGGAAGAACGGCCACGAGGCGAACATGAGCACGACGCCCAAGATCAGGCCGCCGATGCCGACGAGGATGGGCGTCTGGATCCCGAGCAACGGGTGGGAGTAGTTGTTTCCGGCGGTGTTGTAGTAGCCGTAGGCCTTGATCCCGACGTAGGCCATCATCACGCCGCCGACGACCGGGATCAAACCGGCCAGGAAGAAGTTCCGGGCGCTCTTGAACAGATCCCGACGGAAGTAGAAGGCGCAGGCTAGCCCGGTGAAACCGTAGTAGAAGCAGACCGAGAAGCCGAGCGCCGAGATCGTGTCGCCCAGTACGTCCTGGTTGGGGTTGAAGGCGAGCAGGGCGATCGTCCAGACGGTCGAGAGGCCGCCCATCAGCAACGTCGAGAACGTCGGCGTCAAGAAGCGTGGATGGACCCGACCAAAGGCCGACGGGATCGCCCCCCACTTGGCCATCGAGAGCGTCGTGCGCGCGGTGGGGAGGATCGTCGTCTGCGTCGACGCCGAGGCCGATGTGAGCACGGCGATGATCATCAGCTTGTCAAGCGGGGACCCGAAGACGTTGGTGCCCAGTGCGTTGATCACGTCGCTCGAGTTGTTGGCGAGGAAGGCGGTGCCGTGGTAGGCCTGCGCCGCGACGCTGACCAGGACATAGATCAGGAGCAGGATCACCGTCGAGATGACCGCGGCCTTGCCCGGTCCCCGCGTGCGGTCGCGTGACTCCTCGTTGACCGCGACGCCGGAGTCCCATCCCCAGTAGATGAATATGCCCAGGAGGACGGCGTCGACCAACGCGCTGAAGCTGAGGCCGAACGGGTTGAACCAGTCCGCGGAGACGTGAATGGAGTGGCTCGGGCTGTTGGCGTAGACCTTGATCAGCGCGACCACGGTGAAGAGTGCGAGGGTGAAGATCTCCAGGCCCAAGAGCAAGGTCTGGATGCGCGCCGACAGCTCGATCCCCCGGTAACAGATCCACGTCATGAGCGCGATCCAGAGCACCGCCCCGATGATCAGCGCCAGGTTGGAGTGGGCCGCCGAGTGCCACCCGACCAGGAGGTAGGTGTAGTTGGCCGCGATCTCCGCCAGCGATGCCATGACGATGATGTCGGCCAGGAAGATCGCCCAGCCGTTGATCCAGCCGAGCTGTGGCCCGAACGTCCGCGTCACCCATGCGAACGTCGTTCCGGCGTCGGGATCGGCGAGGTTGAAGAACCGGTAGCCAACAGAGACGAACAGGATCGGGATGAAGGAGACGATCAGCACCGCGGGCGCGTGCACCCCGACTCCACCGACGGCAACGATGAAGCCGAGGGTCGCCGCCAGGCTGTAGGCGGGAGCCGTCGACGCGATCGAGATGACGAGATTCGAGATGTAGCCGAGCGCGTCTGTCTTGAGCCCCTTGTTGCCCGGAAGGCTGGTGTCGAGCGGGGCCGACGGCGGCTGAGAGGTCGTGCGGCTCTCCAAAGCGAAGCGAACCCTACCGGGCGGTCAAGCCGTGAGCATGGCCAAAAGCGCCGCTGCGTTTAGCCCAACTGTCCAAACGCCTCGACTCTGAGGAGTACGGCCGTCCGGCGACAGCCGTACGGGATCGCTAATCAGGCGTGCTCGCGGGGCTCGCGTCTTGCTGTCCGGCGAGCCATGCCACGGTGTCGGCCAGACCGTCGCGCAGATCGATCCTCGCCTGCCATCCGAGCAGCTCTCGCGCCTTGTCGACGGACGGCCAGCGGCGCTGGACATCGACCTCGAAGCTCGGCAGATGCTCGAGGCGCAACTGCGCCGGATCCTCGCCGCAGGCCTCCCAGATGAAGGCGGCGATCGTGGCCACGGATTGCTCCTCGGAGGCCGAGATGTTGAAGTCCTCGTTCTCGCCCGCGGGGGCGGCCATGGCCGTGACGATTCCGTCGGCGATGTCGTCAACGTGGGTCAGGGTGCGCGTCTGCTCACCCGAGCCGAAGATCTGCAAGGGGCGCTGTCCGGAGAGCACCTTGGCGATCAGGTCCGGTACGGCGTGGGCGATTCCGGGCTCGTTCGGATCGGGATGCTCGCCGGGCCCATAGGCGTTGAAGGGGCGGCAGATGGTGTAGCGCAACCCGTGCTGGTCGTGGGCGGCGCGGGTGTAAACCTCGCCGGAGAGCTTGGAGAAGCCATAAGCCGAGCGTGGCGGGGGGCAGACGTTGACGTGGCCCTCGGTGGTCGGGAACTCCGTCGCGCGCTCGAAGACCATCGAGGAGGAGACGTAGACGAAGCGCTCGACGCCCTGGTCGACCGACGCGTGGACGATCGCGCCGGTGAGCGCGTTGTTGACCTCGGTCAGGGTGAACGGAAGTTTGTGGAAGTTGGCGATCCCGCCGACGATCGCCGCCAGATGGATCACGTGCGAGCAGCCGTCGAGTGCCGCCTCGGCGACCTCAAGGTCACGCAGATCGCCTTGGTGAAGCTCGCAGCCCTCGCGCATCCAGGCCGGTGGCGGACGATGGTCGGCGACCCGGATCTCGAACTCGGGATCCGAGAGCAGGCGACGTACGACGGCCGAGCCGATCGTCCCGGCCCCGCCCGTGACCAGCACGCGCGCCATCAGGGGGAAACGTCGATCGGCGCGGCCTCGTCAACCAGGGCTGCCGACTCGGCGGCGTAGAGGAAGACCTGCGCGGTACCCAGGCTGTTCCAGGGGTCGACCAGCAGGCAACCGTCGTGAGCATGGGCCAGGATCTGGCGCAGCGCCTCGGGTTGCTCGAATTCGGAGTGGTTGGTGGCCACGATCACGACGTCGGCGTCGCGGACGGCGTCCTCCAGCGGCTGGGTGGGCGTGGCGGCATGGGGGTCGCACACCGCAACGTCGGCGAGCTCGCGCTCGAGCAGACGGATCAGCTTGGGAGAAAGCGAGTCGCGCTCGTCGTCGGTGTCGCGCTTGAAGGTCAGGCCGAGGACCGCGACCTTGCGCGAGGACAGGCTCCCGGTCCGCCGCTTGATCCCCTCCACCAGGAACAGTGGGACTCCCTCGTTGACGCGGGAGACCGCCAACAGCATCCCGGGAGCATGCGAGCGCTCTTCCGAGAAGGCGAAGTCCTTGCGCAGGCACGTGCCGGCCGTCAGGCCGGGCATCGCGATCCCGCCCCTCGGGTAATCGTGGTTGATGAGCTCGATGACCTCGAAGACGTTGGCGCCGTAGCTCTCGCAATCCATCATCAGCAGGTTGGGAAGCGCGAAGGTGGCGTAGCGCAGGATGTTGGTCCAGATCTTGGCCAGCTCGGCCTGAACCGGCGTGGTCTTGACGATCGGAGCCCCGAAGACGCTGAACACGGCGGCGGCGTGCTCGGTCGAGCTCTCGCCGACGCCGCCAACGATGCAGGGCAGCGTGGTGATCTCCTCCAGGAACCTCCCGGCCGCGATCCGCTCGGGCGCGTGGGCGACGAATACGTCCTCGCCGACGCGCAGCTCCCGGCGTTTCTCGATGTATCCGGCGACGAAGTCGGTGGTGCCGGGGGCGATCGTGGAGCGAAGGATCAGCCCGTGGCCAGGCCGCAGCAACGGCAGGAGGTCGTCGACGGCAGCTCGCACCTGGCGCAGGTCTGACTCGACATGCGAGAACGAGGGCGTGCCGATGGTGATGATGATGTCGTCGGCCTGGGCGGCGTCGGCAGCGCGGTCGGCGAGCTCCAGCCGCCCGCTCTCGCGCACGCGATCCAGGAGCGCCTGTGTGCCCTCTTCCTTGAAGGGCATCCGACCGTCGCGCAGCGCCTCGAGGATGGCCGGGTCGTGATCGATGCCGAGCACCCGCAGGCCGAAGTCGGCAAAGCACAGGGCGAGCGGCAGCCCGACCCGGCCAAGTCCAATCACGGATATGAGACGTTCTTCGCTCACGACAGGCTTAAACGTATCCCGGCGCTGCAGTTACCAATATTCGCCCCCCGACGCCGATCTCCGTCCCGGCTCGGGGTCAGGTCTCGTCGCGAGCGTCGTGTCCAAGGCTTGGGAGGGCCGCCATCCCGGGTTCGGCGGCGACCCCGCGGATCTCGCCCACGTAGGCGATCTTGTCCAGACGAGCGATCTCGCGCTCGCCCTCGATTCGCGCCTGGTGGCCCTCGGGGAGATCACGGATGAGGTTGCGAATCCGTTCGCGCAGCTGGAGCGCGAAATGGGGGGTGGAGGCCCCCATGAGCTGGCGGACGTCCTCTACGGTCGTCTCGTGCTCGGGCCCGAGCCGGTCAGGATGCTCGGCCTCGCTCATTTGGCGTTCTGAACCTGAGGAACGGCCTGGAGGAGGTTGTCCAATTCCGCCTGGACCGAGACCGAGATCGCACTCTGGTCACCGATCACCCAGCCATGGTTGTAGACGGCGGCCGTCGGACCCTCCTGGGTGTAGCCCGGCGTGGCGTAATCGAGGAAGAAGTTGAGCACCGACTTCGGAAGAGTAGACGGACTGTTGATCAGCAGTTGTGGACCGTAGTCGCCGCTGCCTGAGAGCGCCGCCGCAGCGGCCGCGTCGAGCGGGCGGGTGTCGTTTAGCAGCAGGTAGCCGTGACCGGGACTTCGTATCGCCCAGCCGAAGCTCCCCGGGATGTGGGCGCAGGGCTGGCCGAAGGGGCACGGCGGATCACGGTAGGTCGCGAAGGCGACCGAGTTGGCCGCCGGACCGGTGGCGCCGACGCGCTTGACGGTTCCGTACTTGCGCAGCTGCGAGAGGGTCTTGTCGGGGATCACGCTGGACGGACCGAGCACGTAGATGTGGGGGCTCTGGTGCGACAGCAACGCCTGACGAGTCGCCGTCGGGATCCCCGTGGCCCCGACGAACAGCACGGGATCGCCGCTTTCGGCGGCCCATCCGGCCGCCGGCATCGCGTACTGGGGGTCGTCGGCGGAGGCGATTACCACGTCGGAGCTGGTCCGGCCCTGAACCGCGCTGACGAACCGATCGATGCCCGCCGCGAGCGTGAACGGGTCGCTGCCCTTGATCGACGCCGACTTCAGCTTCGCGACGGGGGCGACGGAGCCGACCTTGATCACCTGGGCGCCGCCGACATTTCCCGAACCTGTGGGGGCGAGGACGGAGAGCGCGTCGGCGGTCGCGGCGGGCAGCGAACTGCTCCCCGCGAGGAGCACGGGAGCGCCGATCGGCGGCGCCATGAGGACCGATGAGGCGATCGCGGCCTGCCAATCGTCGGTGGGGGCGATCGTCACCGTCCGGGGATGAGTGCCAGGCGCTGCCGACGGGTACACGGCGAGGGCGACCCCGGCGGCGTCGGCGGTGGGATCGGCGCCCGATACGCGGGTCGTGTTCTTGGTCGCCAGCGCCGGGAATCCGAGCTTCTGAGCGGCCTGGGGCGACTTGGACGGGATCCCCACGGTCACGATCGTCGGGGCGTTCGGGCTGGCCTGCGTGAGCAGCTTGGTCCCGCCACCGCAGCCGGCGAGTCCGAGCGCGACGGCGAGCGCGACGGCGAGCTTGGGCAGCGGGAGACGTCGCGGCATCGGCGGCCACGTTAGCGAGCCTCCCGCGCCTTGGGCGCTGGTCGCGTGCGACGTTATGACTCGCAGCCGGACTAATCGGTATATTGCCGCTCGCCTAATCCGCGGGCCCAACCAAATCCGCGGAGCGGGGGACCCATCTCAGTTCCCTTGGGGCTAATCCCGCGGTAATCCGCGGGAGGCGCAGGCTCTTTTAGCGCTAGCCCGACAGCTAACCCCGCCGGCCGACGAAAGAGGAGCAACTTGCGGGTTACACGATTCCTAGTGCCGGGCCTTGCGCTACTTGCGCTCGCAGCGGCCACGCCGGCCGCGGCTGTCGGCAAGTCAACGAGCGGCACCGTCACCCCCGACGGAGCCGGAGGCGCCGGACTCGGCGCCCCGATCGAGGCACCGAGCACCATCGCCCACCCCACGGTGACCGGGGCACGGGCCAAGGTCATCCACGGTGTCGCGTACGCGCCTTCCTATGCGCCGATCCAGGTCAAGAAGGCGATCTGGGCGGGCGACCAGATTCGCACCAAGCCCTACATCTACGGTGGCGGCCACGGCACGTGGAAGGACGCCGGGTATGACTGCTCGGGTTCGGTGTCCTACGTCCTGCACGCCGCCGGCCTGCTCAAGACCTCGATGGACTCCACCGACTTTGAGAGCTGGGGCCGTAGTGGCAAGGGCCAGTGGATCACGGTCTACACCAATGCCGGACATGCGTTCGTGCAGATAGCCGGGATCCGCTTCGACACCTCGGCCGAGGACGATCCCAACCCGCCGCCGGGAACCGGCCCGCGGTGGCGTCCGGTCATGCACCGCGCCCCGGGCTTCGAAACCCGGCATCCAGCCAGTCTCTAAGCCAGCCAACCCAAGGGAACGCGCCAGACGCTAATCGCTCTCGCCGTCACGCCGAGCCGTGATCTCGGCGCGTTCGGCGAGGCGGTTGGCGCGCCTTAGCTCGGCTTCGCGCATCCGCCGCTGCTCGGTTTGTGAGTCTGCCTGGAGCGGCGGCACCGGCGCGGGGCGGCCGTCAGCATCCAGCGCGACCATCGTCACGTACGCGGTGTTGGTGTGGCGGCGCGTCCCGGCTCGGGGATTCTCGGCCTCGACCCGTACGCCCACCTCCATCGAGCTGCGCCAGGCTCCGTTGACCGTCGCCTTGAACGTGACCAGGTCCCCGACCAGGACCGGGACGAGAAAGTTCATCCGGTCCATGCCGACGGTGACCACCCGCTGGCGCGCGTGCTTGATGGCGGCCAGGGCGGCGGCCTCGTCGGCGAGCTTCATGATCGTCCCGCCGTGGATGTTGCCGGCGCCGTTGGCGTCGGTTATGCCCATCCAATGCGTGAGCACGGCGCACGACTCCGAGACCGGTTTGGGGTCCATCGATCGCATCCTATTGCCGCAACCGACTACGCTAAGGGAGCCAGTTAAGCCACCCGCCAAGGAGGATGCGATGCCGGGCCTTTCCGGGC
>JBAPXO010000340.1:0-3810 GCA_049284255.1 Solirubrobacteraceae bacterium
AATCACGCCGGACCCTAAGAACAGCCGCGGGCTGTTCATCGATGCGCTGGGCCTACCGCTCGAGGCGGAGCCCGGCAGCGACTACTTCCACAGCGAGCGGATCGAGGGCAGCAAGCATTTCGCGATCTGGCCGCTCTCACAAGCCGCCCAGGCGTGCTTCGGCACCCCGGAGTGGCCGGCGGATCGCACGGTCCCGCAGATGAGCGTGGAGTTCGAGGTACACGACGCGGATGCCGTTCACTCCGCCGCTGAGGAATTGCGCCAGCGGGGATTTACCCTGCTGCACGACCGGCGCGAGGAGCCGTGGGGCCAAACCGTCGCTCGGCTTCAGTCACAAGACGGCGCGATTATCGGGATCTCGTTCGCCCCCGCATTGCACGAGTGAACGAAACGCCGCCAGTGGGGCCTCGAACCCACGAACGGCGGGGTCGGTGGGCGCGTAGATTGATCTGATGTGGTGAGTGAGATACGAGACGTGGCGCCCGGCCTGTGGCTGTGGCGCAGTCGTCATCCGGATTGGTCGCCGCCGTGGGATCCGCTGGCCAGCTCGTTCTGCGTTCACGCTGGCGGGGAGACCATCGTGATTGATCCACTGCTCCCGCCTGGCACCGAGGAGGTGTGGGTGAGACTCGACGCAGAGTCGCCGACCGCCGTAGCCGTTCTTACTCCGCATCACATTCGCGATGTCGACCGGGTGATTGAACGGTACGGCGCTCGTGGTTTCGGACCGCGGTTGTTCTTTCGACACGACATCCCGAGAGCCGAGCTTGCGCCCATCGAAACCGGGACCGTCCTGCCGGGTGGACTGGTCGCGCTTTACGACGGCCGCGATCGCAGCGAAACGCCTCTCTGGTTGCCTGAGCATCGAACCTTGGTGTTCGCCGACGATGTGCGAGGCACCCCGGAGGGTCTGAGGATCTGGGATGTGCCGTGGTATGAGCAGCGCACGCTGCCCGCGATGCGAGCCCTACTGGACCTTCCGTTCGAGCACGTCCTGACTTCGCACGGAGACCCGATACACGACCGCGCGGCGTTTGAGCGTGCACTCGAGACACCTCCGTCATCCAACCCCGAGCAGGCCGCGCGAGCAGACCCGGGCCAGCTCCTGTAAGAACGTGCCGTCAGGAGCCAGCGCGCAGGCCGGCGACGATCTCGGCGGATGCCTGGGCAAGGTCAACGGTTGGAGTCCAGCCCCAACCGTGGGCACGATCAGCCAGGATCCGACCGGTCCAGCCCGGCGCCTCCTCCCACACTGGATCGATTCCTAGAGCACCGGTGACGACCTCGAAATAGTCGCGTTGGGTGGCGCGCGCAGCAGCGACATTCAGAGGGGTGCACGCGTCAGCTACCGGCCCGCTTGCCGGGTCGGGCGCGTAAGGAATCCGACCGCTGGCCAGGTCAGCGGCCAACGACGCAAGGTCAGCGACGTGCACCCAGGCAAACGTCGCGTCCGCGATTGCCCGGCGGGCCTGCTCGTCGTCGCCCATTGCCGACGGACGTACCGTGTTCCAGGTGGAGGTCGGCCCAGGGCCGAGGACGGCAGGAGGACGCAGAAGGACCCGCGTGATGCCGTCAACATCGGCGAGCACCAGATCGGTGTCACGCTTGGTAACGGCATAGTCGTTGGCGTCCTCGCCGACCAGGGCCGAGGTCTCGTCGACGTCTCCAGTCCCGGGAGAGCGGTCATAGACCGCCGCCGTCGAAATGTGAATCAGCCGCTCGATACCCGCCGAGGCGGCCGCGCGCGCCAAAACGAGCGTGCCCCTGACGCCGATGCGCTGCTGAGTCCCGCGGTCACTGCCCATCGGATGCACCGTTGTGACCACCGAGCTTGCGCCCGGCACCACCGTGGCCGCGAACTCGGGATCTGTGAAATCACCGACCACCTCCGTGACCCCCGGAAGCTGAGGAGCGGTGCCGGCGCGTCGAACGATCGCGCGCACGCGCGCACCGCCATCGACCAACGTCCCGCAGATCCGAGCGCCGACAAACCCGTTTGCGCCGCTGACCACAACGACAGGTGCTGCTGAAGACATCTGCCAACTCTGGCACGGACGGCCGCCTCGCTGCGGATCCCGGGTGTCCGTTAGCGAGTCCGCGAACCGCGAGGCACGCGTCGCTCAGGTCCGCCACGACCGACAGAAGCGAGCGTCGGGTGTGGCTCGATTCGGTCGAAAGCAAGAACTATTGAGGGTCGCGCTCGATCACGGGTGCGCCGCGAAGATGTGGACAACAGCTCCGCGGCTGAAGGCGGTGGTGCTCACGGGCTCGATAGTCAGCGGTGCGGCGAAGAGCCGCTCCCCCGCGCCCAGGACGACCGGGTGCACAACAAGCCGGTACTCGTCGATCAAGCCGGTCTCGACCAGCGACCGCGCGAACCGCGTCCCGCCTTGTGCCAGTAGGTATCCGCCGGAGCACGTCTGCTTGAGCCGCGTGACGGCTTCGGCCAGGTCGCCGGTGGCAATCGTCGTCTCAGGCCAGTCCGCGGACGCGAGAGAGTTCGAGAACACGACCTTGGGGATCTCGTTCATGGGCTTGGCGAACGGCCCGGCGGCGCCGGGCCAGAACGTGGCCCAGCGGGCGTAGGTCGCTGCGCAAGAAAGGCACTCGGGATCGCCGGAGCTTCAAACCGGATGGGCTATATCGAGACTAACCGGGTCGGACAGCGACTTTGCGAAGCAACCGTCGGCCTGGGTGCTCGCGCTAGACGACGTCGGTGAGGGCGAGCACCGTGATCGTTGCGGTCCGGCGCGCGGTGAAGCCGAGGTCCTCATAGAGGGCGATCGCGGGAGTGTTCGACGTCATCACATGAAGGAAGGGCCGCTCATCGCGAGCGCGGATCCGGGCGATCAGGTCGTTTACCAGCCGCGACGCCAAGCGCTGACCGCGGAACGCTGGGAGCGTGCAGACAGCGCTGATCTCTGTCCAGCCGTCCAAGTGCATGCGCTCGCCGGCCATCGCCACGAGCATGCCCTCGCGGCGCAGTCCAAGGTAGGTACCGAGCTCGATCGTGCGCTCGAGGAACGGGCCCGGTTGGGTCGCGGCCACGAGCTCAAGGATTTCCGGGACGTCGGCGGCGGCGAGAGGGACCGCTTCTGGATCCGGACTGCCGGTCGCTTCCGACCCGATCATCTGCGTCACGCCGAACCGACGCACCTCCGACAAGCCGTCAGGCGGCGCGCCGTCATGGACGATCCCGGCAACGCCGCCGTGGCCAACCAGTTCAACGGCATCGCGCCAATCCTCGGCGGTCGCGTCCTTCGGCACCGCAAGGAACGGGGCGACATCGGGCGGGTAGCGTCGGGCTCGGCCGCGCACCTCGGCGAGTTCTGCCTGTTGGGTGGTGAGCGCCGCGTAGGCCGGATTGTCGAGGGCGTGAGCGATCGGCACCATAGGATCTTCTCTGTGACGCATCGGCCTCTCGGTCCAGCCTTTCCTCGACGCCGCCGGTGGGGCTCGAACCCACGACCTTGGGGTTAAAGAGGGTCATTTGCAGGGCGATTGCTGTAGCTCCGGGCAGTGAGTGCAGCTCATTCCAGTCACCGCAGGTTATAACTGCTGAGTTCGTGACAAACCTCGTGACAAAGTTGGGCGCCTGAGGCGACACGCTGCGACTCACGGCGCCCGGTTCAATCATGAGGGCGCGTTGTCAGCGCACTCGTCAGCTAGCGGCGCCGCGAAAGCGAAGCTGACGTTGCCGGCGAGCGAGTTGTCGCCCAGGGATTCGCGCGGATCGGAGCCTCCGCGACGATCGAAGCGATCGTCTGGACGGTGTGCGGGTCGCTGGGCGGCGCCCGTCCGGATAGTGCG
>JBAPXO010000341.1:0-4716 GCA_049284255.1 Solirubrobacteraceae bacterium
CCGTGGATGCGCCCCGCGGTTGCGACCCTCGAGGCAAAGCGCCCGCGTCGCCGGAGCACGAAGCGAATGCCGACGGGCGCCCACTCCTGGAGGGTTCGCCCGCCCACCGGCGCAAACGCCCCCGCCAAAGCGGCCACGAACACCAGCATCGCCACCAGGGCGCCGCCCGCTGACGGGGATTCGTCGAGCACGATGATCGCCGCCAGCGCTCCGAAGGCCACCAGGGCGGCCTGCCCGCCCTGGATCGGGCCGAGGATCCCTCGTCGCTCGATCGGGCCAAAGGAGTAGGTGAGCCGCTCCTCGCTCAAAGCGGACCGTCCTCGGTGGGCGGGAGGGGGTCGTGGTCTTCGGCCGGAGGCGCTGGGAGGGGATCCCGGTCCACGAGCGGGCGCTGAGGTGCATTCGGAGCATCCGGCGTGGGCGCCGGATCTTCATTCCGCGGCTGGGCTGCGGGCAACAGCAGGGGTGGCGGTGATTGCACGGCCTCGGGGTCGGCCAGCGGAACGGGGCGCCACCCCGGATCCTGCGCCTGCCACAGCGGGTCCATGCCCGCGCCGCGCTCTGGATCGCCGGACGCCGAGGACGGGGGCGCTTCGGAGCCAGAGGGCGGCTCGGAGACGGTGGGCTGGTTGGGCGTGGGGAGGTCCTCGGAACCGTCGGCCGCCGCGCCCGCGACGGCCCCGGCCGCAGCGTTCCTGCCGGTCCCATTCGCGACGACACCGGGGCCGGCGCTGGCCGCGTCCTCGGACCGCGCCCGGCCGTTCGTCGCGCCGTCAACTCGGTCTGTGTCTGCGAGCCGATCGGTCTGCTCGGGAAGCTGGGGGGCGAGATGACCTCGCACCTCGCCGGCGCCATCGGCGAGGGCCGCGACGTTCCGAGCGGAGTTCATCAGCCCGCCGGTCGCCTGAACTCGTATCCCGCCGACCGCAGCGCTGGCGAGCTCGTGCAGGGGGAGCAGGCGCAGGAGCGCCCACGGTGAGAAGGCCGCGAGCAGGACCAGTGTCGCGCCGGTCAGGATCGACGCCGGACCGGGGATCAGCGCATGCCCGAGGGCGGCACCGCCGAGCGAGAGCACGGCCACGATCGCAAACTTCGACATGATCAGCGCGACCAGGAGTTCGATCGACCGGGTTGCCCAGATCCGGCGGGCGGGCCACACCATGGCGGCGAAGAACAGCGGCAACATCAGGACGATCACGTAGATCGCCGCGTCGCGAATCACCAGCTCGATCCAGAGCATGATCGTCGCGGCCACCGTGAGCAGGGCGACAAAGAAGGCGACGAATTCGGTCCCGAGCCCGGCGCCCGCCACTCCCGTCAGGACGCCCACCTTGGCCAGGAAGTCCGCGTCGGCGTGTCCCGAGGCCGAGGCGACGATCGCCGACATCTCATCCGAGGCCGAGAGCAGGAGCATCGTGACCGGCGCCGCGATCGCGACGGCGAGGAGGCCAAGCGGGAGGTAGCCGAAGGCCGCGCGTGCGAGCAGAGCGAGGTCGGACCGGACCATGGCCTGGATGGCGGCGGCGAACAGAAACGGCAGCGTCAGCAATGCCGAGACCGCAGCCATGCGCCAGTAGGACGCCGAGAACCACGTGCTCGTCAGATTGGGGCGCGTCGTGGCGCCGATCACCGAGGCGGTTTTTTGCAGCAGGTAGCGGGCCGCGCCGACCGCGAGTCCGACCAGCACGGAGGCTCCCGCTCGGGCCGTGGCGGTCGCGGCGCCTTTGACCAGCCCACTGATTGGGCCACCGGCGGCCTTCACGACCCCGCCAACTGCGCCACTGACGACCTTGCCCCCGGCCGAGAGGATCCCCTGGGGGTGCTCGACGGCGTGGCACGGCTTATGGGCGGCGGGGCCGACGAGCCCGCTTAGTCCGCAGACGGCGCTCGCCGAACTGGCCGCCGACGCGCTCGCCGGTATGGCGCAGCCGATCACGGCCGCGGCGAGGGTTGCGACACCGACAATCCGCATCACTTGGCCGTCGTCCCCAGGTGCTGGAAGAAGTTGACCAGGCCGGGCGCCGCCCCGACCACGAGCGCCGCGGCACCGGAGATCAGGGCCGCCATCCGGCCGCGGGCCGCGTAGTGGTGGTTGTTGCTGTGGGAGGCGACCGCCCACAGGCCCGCGCCGATGAACGCGCCCAGCAGGGCGATCGCCAGGGCCCAGGCCTCGGCACCGTTGACCAGCTGCTGGAGCACGTTGCTTCCCGGCAGGCCGGTCATTACCGGGTGGGCGCTGACGGCCGCGACGACGTGTGTCATGTCGGTTGCCTCCTCGACGAGTCTAATTGAGCCAAATAACTTGAAATGACTCTACCGCCACCGAATGGATTCTGGTAGCGTCATTTGCAAATACTTAGTCTCAATTAGACTTAAAGGGAGGCATGCTGCGATGGCGACTACGGCGGAACTTGAGTTGGGGATCGACGTCGCGGCGCTGTACGCGGCTCACGCAGGCCGGTTGCAGCAGTTCGTGCGCGCGAGCGTGCGTGCGCCCGAGCCCGTGATCGAGGACGCGTGCTCGTTTGCCTGGAGCCGACTGGTCCTGCATCGCGGCCGTGTGCGGAGCGAGACGGCGTCGGCGTGGCTGGGCAAGACGGCCATCCGCGAGGCGCTCAAGCTCACTCGCCGCGAGCGCCGTGATGTGTCGCTCGACGAGCTGGCCGAGCGAGCTCGAGACGGGGGAAGGGCGCTATATCCGGCGACACCATCGCTGGAGGAAGTCGTCGGCCGGCGGGCGCGGCTGGCCACCGTGGGATCGCTGTCCGAGCGTCAGCAGCGCTTGGTGTGGCTACAGGCCTTCGGCTTCAGCTACGCCGAGATGGCAGAGCAGACCGGCGACACCACGCGCACCGTCGAGCGCCAGATGCTGCGCGCCAAGCGGAAACTGGCCGAGGCCTAGCGCTGGGCCCGGCCGCGCTTGCGGCGCTTGCGCTCGGCGGTGCTGAGCTTGCGCGGCTTGGGGCGAGCCTTTGAGCCAGGGTGCCTCTGGCCCTCGGAGTCGAGCCCAGAGCCGGCATGAGCGCGAGCCGGGGCCCGCTTGCGGGCGTCTCGCCAGATAAACAACGAGATCCCGGCGAGCACGACGAGCGCTCCGGCGGCGATCGCGATCGCGCCGGCCCCGCTCAGGCTGCCCGACCCCGAGGTGCCGGTGGTGTTGACGGGGGCGACGGTGGGCGTCGTCGCGGTCGTCGGGGTGGGGACCTGCGGCCCGAGGCCGTTCCCGCCGAGCGGGTTGCTGGAGGTGGTGAGGGCCGCTCCTCCCGAGCCCGCGGCCAGGGCCGCCGAGGGCGCGGCCAACAAGAAGACCACCAGGAGCGCTGCCAGACGCCTGCCCGCCCTCCTCATCCGGCCGCCTCCAGCCGTCTCACCGCTCGGAAGCGAGCGGCTGCTCCATGGCCGGGGTGTCCGGCGTCTTGCGGTAGGGGTCCTCGTTCTCCTGGTGCTCCTCGTGATAGACGCTCTCGGCGTTGACCGCCCAGATGTCGTGATGGGTGCCCAGGAGAATGTTGTCGACCGCGCGCATCGCGGTCAGCATCGAGTGGTCGGAGTTGTTGTAACGGTGCAGGCCGTTTCGCCCGACCTGGGTGATGTTGGAGATCGTCTCCAGCCAGCCCCGGATCGTGGCCACGCGCTCGGCGTAGAGCTCGTCGTAAATCGGATAGGCCTTGTGGACCCGGGCGACGAAGCCGAACTTGACCTTGTTGGCAGGCGCCAGGTGGAGCTTTTCGATCTCCTGACCGGCCATGGCGACGAGGTCGTCGTCGGCCATGTTCCAGAGGTCGTCACCCTCGAAGCAGAAGTACTCCATCCCGATCGACGAGGCGTTGACGCCCTCGGGCACCATCCACGGGCTCCAGGACTTGAAGTTCTGAATCCGCAACACGCGGACCCCGGGCTGGTGGATGTAGATCCAGTTGTCGGGGAAGGGGTCGTCGCCGTCGATCACGAGCAGCACGGTGAGGAACTCCCGGTACCGCAGTCCGCGAGCGGCGTCACGGACCTCGAGAGAGGCCTCGGGGTCGGTGATGCCGACGGTCGTGCGCAGCGGCAGAGAGGAGATGACGTGCGAGGGATGCAGCGTCTCGCCGCCGGCGATCACCTCGGTGATCTGGCCATCGGTGACCTTCAGCCTCGTGACCGGGGCGTTCAGCCGCACCTCACCGCCGTGCTCGCGGATGTCGGCGGTCATCTGCTCCCACATCTGGCCCGGGCCAAAGCGGGGGTAGTTGAACTCAGAGATCAGCGACTTGATCTCGTTGCCCTTATTGCCGAAGAAGGCCGACTTGGCCGCCGAGAAGAACGACAGGCCCTTGATTCGCTGCGCGGCCCACTCGGCGCGGATCTCATCGGCCGACACGCCCCACAGCTTCTCGGTGTAGGTCTTGAAGAAGTGCTGGTAGAGCCGCTTGCCGAAGCGGTTGGAGACCCACTCCTCGAAGGTGTCCTCGCGGCCCTTGGGCTTGATCGCGGCCCAGGCGTAGGAGATCAGGCAGCGGGTGAGCTCGATCGGACCGAGCTTGCGGATCACGTCCATGCCCTGCAGCGGGTACTCCAGGAACTTGTCGTTCCAGTAGATGCGTGACTGCCGCGGCCGCTTGAGGAACTCCTCCTTCATGATCTCGTGCCAGAGGTCGTCGACCTCCTTGACCTTGGTGAAGAAGCGGTGGCCGCCGAGGTCGAAGCGGTAGCCGTCCTGGATCTGGGTGCGGGCGA
>JBAPXO010000342.1:0-2021 GCA_049284255.1 Solirubrobacteraceae bacterium
CCTCTACACGACGTGCGCTCATATCGCTCCCGGCGAGTCGGTCGTCGTGCACGCCGGCGCGGGCGGCGTGGGTTCGATGGCGATCCAGCTCGGCCGGCACTTCAAGGCCGGGAAGGTGATCGCCACCGCCTCGACCGAGGAAAAGCGTTCCCTGACCCGCGACCTCGGTGCCGATGCCGCGACCGACTCCTCGCCTGAGAACATGACCGAGCGCCTGGTCTCCTCCAACGATGGGCGCAAGGTCGACGCCGTCTTTGAGATGTCAGGCGGCGAGGTGTTTCGCCAGTCGCTCAAGGCGCTCGCTCCCTTCGGGCGGCTCGTTGCCTACGGCATGGCCTCCGGCGAGGCCAACGACGTCGCGGCCGGTTCGCTGATGCGCAGCTCGCGCGCGGTGATCGGCTTCTGGCTCGTGCATTGCCTCCAGCGTCCGCAGGAGATGGTCTCGGGTCCGCTTGGAGAAATTTTCTCGCTGGTCGCCCGCGGCGAACTGCGCGCCCTGATCGGCGGCGTCTACCCCCTGTCAGAGGCAGCCAAGATCCACGAGGACATGGGCAACCGCCGGACCAGCGGCAAGCTCCTGCTCGATCCGACGGCCTGATCCGCGTCGCGGGCCGCGGGCCGCGCAAACGGTCAGCTCGCGCCGGGCTCGCCCTCGCTGGAGAACCCTCTGGGACCCGATCACCGAAACAGCTCGAGCCGATCGGCAGCCTGGGCGGCGTGGGCGAGCCAGGACGTCCCCTGAGAGTGGACACGCCCACGTACTCGGACGCGGGGCGCTAGCCGGCGGGTAACGGGCTCGCTCAGCCGTGCTCGGGGCGCAGGCGCTCGCCCTTGGGGTCGAACAACGGCTCGGCGGTGACCTCGCCGGTCACCCAGCGCCCGAAGATGTCGACCTCCACTTCGGTCCCGATCCGAACCTCGGCCGGGAGATAGGCGTAGGCGATCGAGCGCTGCACCGAGTAGCCGTAGCCGCCGCTGGTCACGCGCCCACTGATATCCCCGTTGACCCGGACGGGCTCGTTGCCGAGAGCGACCGAGCGGGGGTCGGAGAGCACGAGGCAGCGCAGGCGGAGATCGGGCTCCTCGTCCAGGGCGTCGGCGCCCAGGAACGTCCGCTTATCACGGACGGCGAAACTAAGCCCCGCCTCAAACGGGGTCTGGTCGGGGGTGATGTCGGCGGCCCACACCCGGTAGCCCTTCTCCAGGCGCAGGGCATCGATCGCCCGGTAGCCGCCGGCCACCAGCCCGTGGGGCTGACCCGCCTCCCAGAGGGTCCGCCACAGCGCCGCGCCGTACTCGGTGGGGCAGTAGAGCTCCCAGCCCATCTCCCCCACGAAGGTCACGCGCAGCGCACGCACCGGGACGTCGCCGACGGCGATCTCGCGCATCCGCAGGTAGCCGAAGTCCAGGGGATCGGAGGTCAACGGCGCCAGGATGCGCGGCGCGTGCGGGCCCCAGAGGGCAAAGCACGCCCAGCGCGAGGTCACGTCGGTGACGGTCACCGTCCCGTCGTAGGGGAGGTGGCGGCGGATCCACCCGGCGTCGTGGTTTCCAAACGCCGTGCCGGTGACGATTTGAAAGCTGTCGGGAGCCAGACGGGTGACGGTGAAGTCGCACTCGATGCCGCCCCGGCGGTTGAGCATCTGCGTGTAGACGACGCGCCCCACCGCTCCGGCCACGTGGTTGTCACACAGGCGCTCGAGCAGCTCCGCCGCCCCGGGGCCGCTCACCTCGAGCTTCGAGAACGAGGACTCGTCGAACAGCCCCGCCGCCTGGCGGGTGGCGATCGCCTCGGCGCCGATCGCCGGTGACCAGTGCATGCCCGCCCAGCCCCGCGGGCGCAGCGAGGCGTCGCCGGCGGCGGCGTTTGCCTCGTACCAGTTCACTCGCTCCCAGCCCGATGTCTCGCCGAAAGTCGCGCCGTGCTCTCGATGCCAGGCATAGGCGGAGGAGATTCGCAGTGGACGTCCGGCCTGACGCTCGTGGCCGGGGTATCGAATGTCGTAGTAGGTCTCATAGAC
>JBAPXO010000343.1:0-1649 GCA_049284255.1 Solirubrobacteraceae bacterium
GTGTCGGCCACGACCGGTCATGACGCGACCACTCTGGCCGCCCGCTCGCTGACTAAGCGCTTTGGATCGCGAACCGCGCTGGCGGCGATCAGCTTCGAGCTCGTCCCCGGCGAGCTGGTCGGCATCATCGGGCCCAACGGGGCGGGCAAGACGACGCTGCTCTCGATCCTCGCCGGCGTGCTCGATCCCGACGAGGGGGAGCTCAGCCAGTCACCGAGCGAGGTGGGCTGGGTCCCCCAACAGCCCGCGCTGTACTCCAAGCTCTCGGTGGCCGAGAACCTGCGCCTCTTCGCACGTCTGGAGAAGGTCTCCGATCCCGAGGCGGCCGTGGTCAGGATGCTCGAATACACCGGGTTGGAGGACCGGGCCGGCGAGGAGGTCGGCCGCCTCTCCGGTGGCAACCAGCAGCGCGTCAACATCGCCATCGGTCTCCTCTCAGAGCCCACGGTGCTGCTCTTAGACGAGCCCTCGGCTTCGCTGGACCCCCGCCAGCGCGAGCGGCTGTGGGAGTTCATCTCCGGGCTGGCGGGGAGGGGAACGACGGTCGCCTTCTCGACCCACAACGTGGCCGAGGTGGAGCGCTACGCCACCCGCGTGCTGTTGCTCGCCGATGGCGAACTGCTCTTCGCCGGCACCCCGCGCGAGCTCGAGCAGGCGGTGGGCGGCGATCCGAGGGACTTCGAGGCGGCGCTCGTCTACTTCCTTCACCAGCGAGGCCATTAGTGGGCCGCACCCGAACATCCCACCCGAAATGGCGGGTCCGGCTGACCGCTGGCCGGTGTCCTCGGAGCCTCGCGCAGCGCTGCTGCGCCACGGCTCCTGCGTCCTTGGCCAGCGGCCCCCGGACCTCGCCATTTCAGGCGCGACGTCCCGGCGGGACCCACTAGGATCAGGGCAGGATGTCTGCGCTGTCCGAGCTCTACACGATCCCCCAGGAGCACCTCGACTTCCGGGAGACGATTCGAGAGATCGCTCAGCAGCGGATCGCGCCTCGGGCGGCGGAGATCGACGAGCATGCCGCCTACCCGCACGACCTGCGAAAGCTCCTGGCCGAGCAGGACATCCTCGGTCTGCCGTTCGAGACCGAGCACGGCGGAACCGGCACCGGCACGCTGATGCTCAACATGGCGGTCGAGGAGATCGCCAAGGCGTGTGCGTCGACGGCGCTGATCCTGATGATCCAGGAGCTCGGGACGCTGCCGATCAAGCTGTTTGGCTCCGAGGAGCTCAAGGACCGTTTCCTCCCGCGGTGCGCGAGCGGTGAGTGGTCGCCGGCCTTCGCGCTGTCCGAGCCCGAGGCCGGCTCTGACCCCGGCGGCATGATCACGCGGGCGGTCCGAGACGGCGACGACTGGGTGATCGACGGCACCAAGAACTGGATCACCAACCTCGGGATCGCCGACTTCTACATCTGCTTCGCCGTCACCGACCGCGAGGCCGGTCACTCCCGTGGGATCACTGCCTTCGTGGTCGAAGCCGACCGGCCGGGCTTCAGCGTCGGAAAGCTCGAGCACAAGCTGGGAATCCGTGGCTCGCCGACCGGGCAGCCGATCTTCGATGGCGTCCGCGTCCCGCAGGAGAACGTCATCGGCGAGGTCAACCGAGGCTTCATGGTGGCGATGGGCACGCTTGATCGCTCACGCCTGGGC
>JBAPXO010000344.1:0-3820 GCA_049284255.1 Solirubrobacteraceae bacterium
GGCCGCCTCTGACATCGCGGCGCGATCACTCCACGGCGCGAACTGCGCGGAGCTGGCGTGGGGCGGCCTCGCCCGGCCCCTCGCCCGCGGCGGCCACGAGCTCCTCGATCGCGGCGCGCAGCTCGTCGGCGAGCGCCTCGAGGTCGGGCAGCGCGTCGTAATCGGCGTTGAGACCGAAGTTGAGCTGGCCGTTGTAGCTCATGATGGCGATGCCCAGCGCCTGGTTCTCGGCGAGAGGCACCATCGGGAACATCGCCTCGAGCTGGCGACCCAGCATGTACAGCGGGAACTGCGGTCCGGGGACGTTGGTGACGACGAGGTTGAACAGCCGCTGGCGGGCCTGCAGGCGCGCGGCCTGAGCCATGATCGTCGGCGGCGCGAACCCGGTGAGCTCGGTCAGGACCTGCGCACCGACGGCCTGTCCGGAGTCCTTGACGCCCTCCATGTCCCGGCTGATCGTGAGCAGGCGCTGGACGGGGTCAGAGATACCCACCGGCAGCGGTGCCCACATCGCCGCCACCCGGTTGCCGAGCGCGCCGCGTTCAACATCGGCCCGCACCGAGACCGGCACCATGGCCCGCAGCACCAGGCCCTCGGTGGGCTCGCCGTGCATTTGGAGGTAGCGGCCCAAGCTGCCCGCGACGGCCGCCAGGACGACGTCGTTGACCGTGCCTCCGAGGGCGTTCTTGACGGCTTTGAAATCCCGCAGATCAGCTCGGACCCAGGTGAAGCGGCGGTGGGGACCGATGCGGACGTTCAGCGACGTCGACGGCGCGGCCTGTAGCCCCGCGCGTGCCATCGCGCCCACGCCGCCGACGGCTCGCCCCAGCCGGCCGGCCACGTGTCGTGGTCCACGCAGCGTCGCTCGTACTCCGCGGACGATCTCCCCGGGGACCGTCGCCCGCTCCAGCAGAGCATCGGCGAGTAGCTGGGCACCGGTGGGCAGCGGTCGCGGGAGCCATTGGTGATCGGGTGGCGCCACGGGCATGGGCTCGGCCGACGCGTCGAAGAGGACCGTGGCGATATCGACGCCGGAGACGCCGTCCACAAGCGCGTGATGGGTCTTGGACAGCAGCGCGAAGCGATCATCGGCCAGCCCCTCGACGAGCCAGATCTCCCATAGCGGGCGCGAGCGGTCGAGCGCCTGCGAGAAGATGCGCCCGCTCAGGCGCTTGAGCTGCTCGTCACCTCCGGGTGGCGGAAGCGCGGTATGGCGGACGTGGAAGCCGACGTTGAAGTGGGGGTCGTCGACCCAGACCGGACGCCCCTGGTTGAGCGGCACGAAGGCCAGCCGCTGACGGTAACGCGGGACGAGATGAAGTCGACCGACGATGTGCTCGACGAGCTCGTCGTAGGTCGGGGCCTGGCCATCGAAGACCATGCACCCGGCGACGTGCATGTGCGCCGACCCCTGCTCGAGGTGCAGGAACGAGCTGTCGAGGCCGGTGAGCCGGTCGGGATTGGTCACAGCGAAATTCTTGCAGGGTTTTCGAGTGTGAGCAGGCTCACTCAAACCCCCGTCGCTCACTGCGACTCTCATCGGGTTCGAAAACCCGACCTGCCGAGTCGTTCCTGCAAGATGCGGGGACGAACGGGGGACCCAGTGCCGGTGAGCTCGACTCTTCCTCATCCGGCCGGGGCGAATCGATCGCCTGGCGTAGTTCAGCCGCGAACGTAGCGATTCTCAAAGCGAAGCCTCCTGGCGTCGTCTGAGCACTCGCGAGCCCGACACCCACCCTCGTAGGCGCCCGGTCGACCGTTTACAGGAGGTCCTCGTTTTGAGGCCCATATTCAGGCTGCGCCGTTCGCGCGCAGTCCAATTGATGATTGTTCTGACAATGCTGGCTGTTCCGGCGTCCGCGTTCGCGCTTACGGGCACGACCGCGAGCTCGGCGCAGGCACCTGATACCCAAACGAGTCCGCTGCAGCTGCAGACGACTCCTCGTCACGTCGGCTTTGGCAGCTTGGCGACGATCCGGGGCACCGCCCCCGCGAGCTACGCCGGGCGGCAGGTCGTGCTCGAGACCGCGCTCAAACCGAGCGCGGCATGGCACGTCCTGACCCGTACCCAGATCGGGTCGGGCGGGGGCTTTCGCCTCCGGGTGGCGCTTCGTCACTCCGGCGTGCTCCGCGCCGTCGTCGGCGGCGAGCAGCCGCTGGCCAGGGGAGGCTCGGGCGCAAGTGTCCCGGGTCAGGCCACCAGCGAGCCGCGGCCGGTGACGGTCGCCGCCCGCTTCAGCGTGGCTTCCCGCCGGCACGCCATCCTCGGCGGTGGCGCCATGCAGCTCGCCGGCAAGCTGCTTCCGGCCCGAGCCGGACGCAGCGTCGTCCTGCAGGGGCATTCGGCCCACGGCTGGAAGACGTTGGCTGGAGGCCGCACGGGCGGACGGGGCAGCTTCCGCCTGCACTACACGCCCGGCTCGGCGCTGAACCGGCACCTGCGGGTCAAGTTCGCAGGCGACGCCGCCAATGCGCGGACAACGCGTTCGGCCGGGACGGTGACCGTCTATCAGCCGAGCGTCGCCTCGTGGTATGACGACGCCGGAAGCACGGCGTGCGGCTATCACTCCGGCCTCGGAGTCGCCAACCGGTCGCTGCCGTGCGGCACCAAGGTGCAGTTCCGCCACGGCGGTCGCACGGTGACCGCCACGGTGGACGACCGTGGGCCGTATGTCGGTGGCCGTGAGTGGGATCTGAACCAGAACACCGCCGCCGCGCTCGGCTTCTCGGGCGTGGGGACGGTGTGGACGGCGGGCTGACCACCTAGCACCCGGGAGTCCCGCGGCCGCACGGATCGCGGTCGCGGGACCCGTCCCGGCACCGTCTGGGGGCTGACTTATCGTCGCGGTGATGACGCGACGCTGCATCGCTCACGTGGACATGGATGCCTTCTACGTCTCGGTCGAGCTCCGCCGGCGTCCCGAGCTGCGCGGGCGGCCGGTGATCGTCGCCGGAAGCGGCCCCCGGGCCGTGGTCACGACCGCCTCCTATGAGGCCCGGAGGTTCGGGGTGGGTTCGGCGATACCCGCGGCGAGGGCGCGAAGGCTTTGCCCGGACGCCGTATATCTGGCTCCGGACTTCAACTATTACCGCCAGGCATCGCGCGAGGTGATGGACCTGGTCCGCGCATCGGCGGAGTGCATCGAGGTGATCGGCCTCGACGAGGCATACCTCGATCTCAGCGAGGTTCCGGCGCCGCACGCCCAGATGCGGCGGCTGGCGCTACGGATCGAGCGGGAGACCGGTCTGGGCTGCTCGATCGGTATCGGGCCGTCGAAGTTGGTCGCGAAGGTCGCCTCCGATGCCGAGAAGCCGCGCGGATTCGTGGTGTTGACGCGTGAGCAGGCCTGCGAGCGGTTCGCGGGGGCGCCGTGCGGACTGATTCCCGGCATCGGCCCCAAGACCGCGGAGCGGCTGCGTGGTTGTGGATTGGACACGTTGGGCAAGTTGGGCGCGGCCGACCCCCAGGACCTGAACGTGCGGTTCGGCGCCCGCTTGGGGGCGGCGCTCCAGCGCCGAGCGCGCTTCGAGGACGACGCGCCGGTCACCCAGGAGCGCAAGGTCGTCTCGGAGTCGCGGGAGACGACGTTTGACCGCGACCTGGTCGGACTGGCACAGCTCGAGCCGGTGCTCGGCGAGCTCGTCGACAAGCTCTGCCAGGGCCTCGAGCGCCAGCACCGGCGAGGACGCACGATCGGCATCAAGGTCCGGCTCGATGACTTCTCCACCCATACCCGTGCCCGGACCCTGCCCGACGCGGTTGCGTCAGCCGAACGCGTAGGCCCGGTTGCCCTGGACCTCCTGCGACGGTTCGCGCCGC
>JBAPXO010000345.1:0-1766 GCA_049284255.1 Solirubrobacteraceae bacterium
GGGTATTGGCGCTGGCAGCGGGCGCAGTCCGTGCTGCACCGGCAGGTGAGACCCACGCTCCGGGATGCGGCCCGGGTGGCGTTGGCGGTGTCCCCGCCACCGGTCCGGCGCCGGCTGGTGCCAGAGCCGATCCTCGTCCGGGCGGTGCCGTGGCTGCGCCCCGAGGCGCTGTCGGCCCTCGAGACCCACGCACGGTCCTTTGTCGCCGCCGAGCCACGCCGATGGAATGCGCGGCTGGCCTTCCACGGCCGCACTCGTTTTCTCCGCCTCGGCGCGCACAGCCTGCGTGCTGTAGGAACCGCGCACGATGTAACGATTGTCCACCCCATCCTCGATGACCGCTTCGTGTCGGCGTTGGCGACCCGGGGCGGCGCCGCTGGCCTGGGCGACCGCACGAGCGTCATGCGCACCCTGTTCGGCTCGGCGCTGCCGGAGGCTCTCTTGCAGCGACGGATCAAGGCGGAGTTCGGTCGTGCTCTGTGGCGCTCAGAGAGTCGGGCCTTCGCCGAAGAGTGGGACGGCACCGGGGTTGATCTGCAGCTCATCGATCCCGGCCGGCTGCGCGAGGCCTGGCGCGCCCCTAACCCGCTGTTCGGCTCGATGTTGCTGCTGCACGCGACCTGGCTGGCCAGTCAGGCGAAGTGACTGAGCAAAGCCTCGACACCGGCGGCGAGCCCCGCCTCCCCACGTGCGCGGGTGAGGGACCACATCGGCGCCGCCAGCACCCCGAGGAGATCGAGGGGTCGCGGGGCGAGCTGGGCGTGGAACATGCGCTGGGACACGAGGAGGCGCAGCCGCGCGGAAAGCGGCACGCGCTCGATCGCCACCCGGTTCCCCCAGCCGAGGACCACGGTGGCGGCGAGGGAGACGGCATCGGGAGCCCTCGGCAGCATCATCCGTCGCCGCCCTTGCTCCCGCACGGGCCGCCCCTGGCCGATTGTTGCCGAAGCGATCTCAGCGTCGGCCCGCAGGTCAATGCAGCGCGGCCCGGCGAGCACAGACTCCTCGGTTATGACAGCCAGATCATCGGCCAGTACCGGCATCCCGTGCTGCGTCGCTAGCCACGCCAGAGTCGTCGACTTGCCGGCCTCCTTGCCCCCGAGAAGCAGCACGGCGCCGTTCCGGGTGGCGAAGGCCCCGGCGTGAAACGCCTCCCGTCCCTGCCAGAGCTGGACAAGAGCCGCCGCCGGCGCGAGGTAGGGATGCAAGAGGTCATCGGCCGTCGGGACAGTTGGAAACCAGAAGCGCACGGTTCCCTCGCCGCGGCGCATGCGGAGCCGCCCCCCGGTGATCAACCGCACGTCGGCGAGGGACGCGGTGATCTCGGACGGAAGCTCAGCCGCGTCCAGTACACCGCTCTGCTCGACACTGACGTCGAGCATCGCCGCCGCGGCCGGCACCGGCTGCATCGCCGCTGACGCGTCCGCCAGGCCGCCGAGCCGCAGCCCGTAGGCGCCAAGCACTGGGGCACCACCTGGACCGGCGCGGAGGGCATTTAGCTCTGAGTCGTCTTGCGTCACGTTTCTGAGCGGTTTATTGTGCCGCTGATGGACAACAAAACGGAGTCCCAACCCCTACTGACGGTCCCATGTCAGCCTTCCGTCTACGAGCCGCCGACGATCCGCCGGCTCGGGACGCTCGCCGAGGTGACGAAGGGGATCGTCCCAACCACTACCGACGGTATCGCACCTGGCTCCGCCCTTCCTGCAGGTAGCGGGGGCCACTGACCGTCGCGCACTGTCCTCCGGCCGAGAGCCCGGCAGTGC
>JBAPXO010000346.1:0-4024 GCA_049284255.1 Solirubrobacteraceae bacterium
CCCCTCTGACATGTGCGTCGCGCTCGCCGCCCTGGACGCCGTCGTCCATCTGAGGAGCCGGTCCGGGCAGCGCACCGTCGCTCTCTGCGACCTGCATACGCTGCCCGCGGATCGTCCAGATGTCGAGACGGTGCTCGAGCCCGGCGAGCTGATCACCGCCGTCGAGCTGCCGGCGTCGGCGATCGCCGCGCGGTCGACGTATCGCAAGGTGCGCGACCGCTCCAGTTTCGCGTTTGCACTTGTCTCTGTCGCCGCTGCGCTGGAGCTCGACGGCGACGCGATCGCCGACGTGCGACTTGCGCTCGGCGGGGTAGCCCCCAAGCCATGGCGGGCGTGGCGCGCCGAGGTGGCGCTCCGCGGCCGGCCGGCGACGGAGGCCAGCTTCCTCCAAGCGGCCGACGCGGAGCTTGCCGAGGCCCGCCCCCTGGCCGGCAATGCATTCAAGATCGAGCTCGCCCGCCGCACGATCGCCGCCGTCCTGCACCAACTGACCGAGGGAGCCCACCGATGAGCGCCACCGATCCTCAGACCGCGGTCGCGATCGCCGCCGAGGGCTGGACGCCCGTGGCCGCCCCCGATCCCGTGCTGCGAACCAAGCATGGGCTCATCGGCGCGCAGGTGTCGCGCCTGGATGGGGCCCTCAAGGTCCGGGGCGACGCGCGCTTTGCTGCCGAGTACGTGATGGAAGGCATGGTCTACGCCGCGCTGCGCTACAGCACGATCGCGCGCGGTCGGATCACGATGCTCGATACGACCGCTGCCGAGGCCGCGGCGGGCGTCGTGCTCGTGATGACTTATCGCAACGCCCCGTCGATGCAGCCGCCACCGCTATTTCTCACCGCGCCCAAGGCGGCCGGCGGCAGCGACCTCCCTGTCATGCAGGACGACAGCATTCACTGGAACGGCGAGCCGGTCGCCGTTGTCCTGGCCGAGACCCAGGAACAGGCCGATCACGCCGCCTCCTTGATCGAGGTCGCCTATGAGTCCTCGACGCCGCGAACCTTCGAGGAGGCCAGGAAGCACCCGCGCACGCCCGACAGCCTGGTCGGCCAGCCGGTCGAGGTTCTCGTCGGTGATGCCGAGGCCGCGCTCGCCGATGCGCCCCACTCTGTCGACCTCATCTACCAAACGCCGCGCCACAATCACAACGCGATCGAGCCCCATGCCGTGACGCTCGGGTGGGACGGCGAGGATCTCATCGTCCACGACGCAAGCCAGGGCGTGGCGCTGCACGCTTGGACGCTCGCGCAGGTCTTCGAGATCGACGAGAGCCAGGTGCATCTCACCTCGCCCTACGTCGGCGGTGGGTTCGGTGGAAAGACGCTGTGGTCTCACCATCTCCTGGGGGCGGCGGCGGCGAAGGTCGCGGGGCGCCCCGTGCGGGTCACGCTAACGCGGGAGGGCGTCTACCGGCTGGTTGGCGGTCGCACGAACACCGAGCAGCGCGTCGCGATCGGCGCCGATGATGACGGCCGTTTCACATCGGTCATCCACACCGGGATCTCGGCGATGACCCCGTACAACGCGCTTGCCGAGCAATTCACGTTCCCCGCGCGCCACATCTACGCGACCGAGACTCTGAAGACCGACCAGCAGGTCGTCGATATGGACATGCTGTCCAACTCGTTCATGCGTGCGCCCGGGGAGTCGGTTGGCACCTTCGCGCTGGAGTCAGCGATCGACGAGCTCGCCATCGAGCTCGGTCTGGACCCGGTCGAGCTGCGTATCCGCAACGAGCCCGAGAAGGACCCGAGCTCGGGTCTGCCGTTCTCGGCCCGCCATCTCGTGAGCGCGTGGCGCGCGGGTGCCGAGCGCTTCGGCTGGGAGCGGCGAGCCGCGCCCGGCACGCGCCAGGAGGGCGAGTGGCTGATTGGCATGGGCTGTGCGACTGCGACCTATCCCTACCACCGCTTTCCCGGCGGCGGCGCGCGGATCAGGCTCGACAAGACCGGCCACGCGACGGTCGAGGTGCCGGCCAACGACATGGGGATGGGGACCTCGACGACCCAGACGATCGTCACCGCCGAGCGGCTCGGTCTGCCCCTGGAGCGGGTGACCGTCGCCCATGGTGACTCCTCGTTTCCCGGCAGCCTGCTCGCCGGGGGCTCCGGACAGACGGCGTCGATCATCGGCGCCGTGATCGCCGCCCAGCGCGCGCTCGTCGAGCAACTGCTCGCGCTCGCCGGTGACGAATCGCCCCTGGCCGGGCTGACCGCCGACGAGGTCGGGGGTCGCGACGAGGGGCTGTGCGAGCTCGCCGACCCGACGCGCTGGGAGAGTTACTCGAGGATCTTGGAACGAGCGGGTCGTGACGAGCTGACGGTCACCGCCGCCGCCGCCGACCCGGAGGAAACCCAGGCCCGGTCGATGCACTCCACCGGGGCGACGTTCTGCGAGGTCCGGGTCAACACGGTGACCGGTGAGACCCGCGTCGACCGCGTGCTCGGCTCCTATGACTGCGGCCGCATCATCAACCCCAAGACCGCTGCGAGCCAATTCCGGGGCGGGATCATCATGGGGATCGGCCTCGCGTTGATGGAGGACACGGCGTTCGACGAGCGGACCGCGCGGATCATGAACCCAAGCCTCGCCGAATATCACGTCCCAGTTCATATGGACGTGCCGAGCATTGACGTGATCTGGACCGATATCCCCGATCCGTACGCGCCGGCGGGCGCCCGCGGGATTGGCGAGATCGGGATCACCGGCGTGGCCGCTGCGATCGCCAACGCCATCTATAACGCGACCGGCCGTCGCGTCCGCGACCTGCCGATCACCCTCGACAAGCTGCTCTAGGACGCCTTCGCCTGAATCCTCACACGGGCGCGCCGGTGCCCTCCGCGTGTTGGGGTGGCAGCGTCGGCTTATCCTGAGGGCGTGCCGATCTACGAGTTCGAGTGTCGCGCGTGTGGTGAGCGCTTCGAGGCGCTGGTGGCCGCGGCCCAGCGGCCGGCGTGTCCGGTCTGTGCGACGCCGGACCCGGCCAGGCTGTTCTCGCCGATAGCAGGACCGCTGAAGACTGGATTGCGCGGCTCAGCCGCGCGGCGCTCAGACAGCCTTCGGCACTCGCGAGATGAGCGGTTGCGCGAGAGGCTCGCTAACAAACGCGAGTCGAGAAAGCAGTCCGGTGGTGACCAGCGGTGAAGATGGTGGTGGCTAGCTGGAAACAGGAGTCGCCTTCCGCTTCCGCAGAGGCAGCGGGCCAGCGGCGCACGACGATCGTCTCGATCATCGCGGCGACGTTTCAGATGGTGCTCATGCTCGGAACCGGCCTGGCGACCGGGAGTCTGGGTCTGATATCGGCCGGCGTCGAGTCAACCGGAGATGTCGTGGCGGCGATCGTCACCTTCTTTGCCGTCCGGCTGGGCGCGCGCCCCGCCGATAGCTCGCACCCCTACGGTCACCGCCGCGCGGAGAATCTGTCAGCCCTGGCTGAGGCGACAATTCTGCTGGCCGGCGGGATCATTGTCGTCGTCGAGGCGATCGAGCGACTTTCAGGAGGCGGTGGATCGCTGTCAGCAAGGTGGTACGTGTTCCTCGTGATCGGCATCGCCATCGCGATCAACATCAGCCGAGCGGTCATATCGCGCCGCAATGCGCGCCGGTATCACTCCGCGGCGCTGCGATCGAACTCGTTTCACTTCGCCGGTGATGTGGCCGGATCGGTCGCTGTTCTCGTCGGGTTGATCTTCGTCCGCGCCGGATTCCAGGATGGCGACGCCATCGCCGCTCTGCTCGTCGCCGTGATCATTTTTGCGGCGGCGGGACGATTGGTGTTTGAGAACTCGCTTGTCTTGATGGACACGGCTCCGGCGGGTGCTCAGGCCGTCGCCCGAGATGCGATCGTCGCGCTCGGTCCGGAGATCGAGTTGGATCGCCTGCGCCTGCGGGAGTCCGCCGGTCGGTACTTCGCCGACGTCGTCGTTGGCGTCCCGCCGGGTCGGGCCGTAGTCGAAGGGCATGCCGCCGCCAACGAGGTCGAACAGGCCGTTGAGCAGGCGCTTCCAAACAGCGACGTCGTCGT
>JBAPXO010000347.1:0-5949 GCA_049284255.1 Solirubrobacteraceae bacterium
CAGCGGAGCTCGCCCGTGCGCTCGAGGTGGCGCGGGGCAGCGGATAGCCTGACCCGGATGCAGCCAGAAGATCCCTTCTACGCCGTAGGAGAGCAGTTCGCGATCGATCTGCCGGGCGCTCGGGCGGCCTTCACGACCCGGCGCGGGGGCCACTCTGAAGGCCCCTACGAGAGCCTCAACCTCGGCCTGCTGACCGACGACGATCCCGAGGCGGTTCGCGCAAACCGAGCCGCCGCGCGGGCGGTGCTGGCGGCACCGGCGCTGCACTTCGTGCATCAGGTCCACGGCGCCGACGTTCGCCGGGTGACTTCGCGGGAGCCCGAGCCCGCCGAGCTACCCCGCGTCGATGGTCAGGTGACCGATCGCGACGACCTCGCCCTCGCCGCGCTGGTCGCCGACTGCCTGCCGATCGCCGTCGCGGGAAACGGGACGGTCGCGATGCTGCACGCCGGCTGGCGCGGCCTCGCCGCTGGCGTGATCGCAGAGGGCGTGCGGGCCATGCGTGAGCTCGGCGGCGCGGGCAGGCTCAGCGCGGCCATCGGTCCGGGGGCCGGACCGTGCTGCTACGAGGTAGGCAGGGAGGTCCATGCCGCCTTCGCGGAGCTCCCTGAGGCCCACCGCGGCGCCAATCTCGACCTCAAGGCGATCGCCGGTCGGCTCCTCGATGACGCCGGCGTGCAGCAAATCGACGACATCGGGATCTGCACGATCTGCTCCGAGCCCGAGCTGCTCTTCTCCCACCGGCGCGATCGCGGCACGACCGGGCGCCAGGCGGGGGTCGCGTGGTTGACCTGATCCGAGGCCTGCGCGCCGAAACGGTCCGGGAGAACCTGGAGCGAGTCCGCGAGCAGGTCGTGGCCGCCGGCCGCCAGCTGTCTGAAGTGCAGATCCTGGCCGCCGTCAAGTACCTGCCCGTCGACGAGCTCAGCCCGTTGGCCGATGCCGGGGTGACGCTGCTGGGCGAGAACCGAGCGCAGGACCTTGTGACGAAGGTCGGAGCCGTGGCCGAGGCGTTCACCTGGGACTTCATCGGCCACGTGCAGAGCCGCAAGGTCCGCGACATTCTGCCCCGCGTCAGATACATCCACTCGGTGGCCAGCGAGTCGGTGCTCGCTCAGCTCGGCCGCCACGGGGACCCGAGCACCGAGGTCCTGATCGAGGTCAACGTCGCCGGGGATCAGGGCAAGAGCGGCATTGCGCCCGCCGAATTGGAGCGGTACCTCGAGCGCTGTCCGGTCAAGGTCGTGGGCCTGATGACGATGCCTCCACTGGCCAGCGATCCTGAAGACAGCCGCCCGCACTTCGCCGCTTTGCGGGACCTCGCGCAACGCCACGGGCTGGCGCATCTGTCGATGGGGACCAGCCAGGACTACGTCGTCGCGCTTCAGGAGGGGGCCACGATCGTGCGTCTCGGTACAACCCTGTACGCAGGCGCGCCATAATCAGCGGCAGGGAAATCGCGCCCGTGCGCGAACCCTGACAACGCACATGGCCTTCAGAGACACATGGCATCGAACGTTGGTCTACTTCGGCCTCGCCGAGGATGAGGCCTACGACGACGAGGAACTCGAGCCCTACCACGAGCCCGAGCCCGAGGTCGAGCTGCAGGACAGCTACCGCGAGCGTCCCAACGTCCGCAAGCTGAGCAGCCGCCGCCGTCGGGACGAGATCGACGACATCTTCGCCGACGATGCGGGCAGCGAGCGGCGGACCACGTCGCTGCGACCCGTCGGCGGCCGGCCCGCCAATGGTCGCGCCGCGGGCGATGTCCGCGTGCACTTCGTGGCCCCCAAGAGCTTCAACGATGTTCAGGATGTCGCCGACAAGTTCAAGGATTCGATCCCGGTGATCCTCAACCTCCAGAGCACCGACACCGACCTGTCGAAGCGACTGATCGACTTCTCCAGCGGACTCACGTACGCCATGGACGGCGGGATGCAACGGATCGCCGACAAGGTCTTCCTGCTCACCCCGCGCAACGTCGAGGTCTCGGCCGAAGAGCGCGCCCGGATCGTCGAGAAGGGCTTCTTCAACCAGTCGTAGGCACCGCGCCGGTGCTCGGACGTCGGCCAGCGCTGGGAGTAGCGCCCACGCGCAGGTAGATTAGGTCTGCGATGCGTGTCGGATTGATCGGAGCGGGGAACATGGCCCGCGCCTTGGCCCGGGGATGGGGGGAGCCCGTCCTGTGCTCGGATTCGGGGTCCGGAAGGGCCGCGGCGCTCGTCGCCGAGCTCGGCGGCCGTGTGGCGACCAACCTCGAGGTCGCGCGAGAGGCCGATCTCGTCGTCCTGTGTCACAAGCCCAAGCAGCTCTCGGCGGTCGCGCAGGAGATCGGCAAAGAGGTCAAGGCCGTCGCCTCGGTGCTCGGGGCAACCTCGGTCGGCAATCTGCAGGCCGCCTACTGGGGCGTCCCGGTGTTCCGGCTTATGCCCAACACTCCCGTGGAGGTAGGTCGCGGGATCATCTGTTACACGCCCGCTCCGGAAGTCGATCCGGCGCTGGAGGCCGAGGTCCTGGGGCTTTTCGGGCGACTGGGCTGGGTGGAGTCGATGGATGAGACCGCGATCCATGCCGCGAGTGCTGTGGCCAGCGTCGGACCCGCTTACCAGGCGCTGCTGGCCGAGGCCCAGGTCGACGCCGCGGTTCGCCACGGGCTGCGCCCCGACCTGGCGGCCCGCCTGGTCGTCGAGACCATGGCGGGGAGCGCGGCGCTGCTCGTCGCCCGCGACTACGACACGCTCGAGGTCCGCCGCGAGGTGACCTCGCCGGGCGGCTCGACGGCGCGAGGGCTCGAGGCGCTCGAGCGCGCAGGCGTCCGAACCGCCTTTCAAGAGGCCATGCACCGCGTCAACGGGACGGGCACATGATCGCTCTGGCGGCATCGACCCGAGCTGACATCGCCAACTACGTCGATGCCCTGTTCGAGGTCTACATCGTCCTGATCTTCGTCTACATCCTGCTCAACCTGCTGTTCTCGTTTGGGATGCGGACGCCCTTCTCGCGCTGGGCCGACGTCGTACTTGGCTTCCTGCGCGACGTATGCGAGCCCTACCTGAGGGTCTTTCGCAGGTTCATCCCGCCGGTGGGGGCGATCGATCTCTCCCCGATGCTCGCGATCATCGCGCTGTTTCTCATACGAACCCTCCTGGACCATGTCATCCGGGGCTGAGCCGGTCCCGGCGGCGCCCGAGCGAACGGGTTTCCAGGGTGGCGATACGTCGGCCCCCGCCGGGAGCCCGGGCGAGACGCGGGTGGTGCGCAGCGCCCGGCCTACCCAGCCCGAGCCCGGACCCGGCCCTGAGCCCTCCCTCCGGCGGCGGCGGTCGATCGCCTTCGCGCGCGCGTTCGCCGTGATGGCCGCGGTGATCCTGGTTGACCGGTTGACAAAGCACGCAGTGGTGAGCGGCATCGCCGTCGGCGACGTTCACAAGTTCCTGCCGGGCGTCCAGCTCGTTCACGTGCGAAACAGCGGCGTGGCTTTCGGGTTCTTCGCGGGCGGCGGCGTGCTCGTGCTCCTGCTGACCTTCGTCGCGCTCGCGGCGCTCATCGTCTACTTCCTGATGCGGCCGACCCGCTCCGGGCTGTGGCTGCCCACCGGACTGCTGGTCGGCGGTGCGCTGGGCAACCTCATCGACCGATTGCTCAACGGGTCGGTGACCGACTTCATCAAGCTGCCGCTATGGCCCGCATTCAACGTCTCAGACATGGCGATCACGTTCGGGGTGCTCGCGCTCCTCTACGTGCTCGAGGGACCGTCGTCGGCGCCCAGCTCCGGTGGGTGACCGCCCGGCCGCGCTCGAACTACGGGTACCCGACGAGGCGGCCGGTGAGCGACTGGACCGGTTCCTCGCCGGCCCGCTCGGCTCCCGCGCCCAGGCCCAGGCGCTGATCGATGCAGGCAACGTCCAGGTCGATGGCCGGATGCGACCCAAGCGCCATACGGTGGCGCCCGGCGAGCTGATCGTCGTCCGCGAACGCGAGGCTCCCGCCATCGCCGAGGGAGGACCGCCCGCGCCCTTCGAAACCGCTTATGAGGATGAGCACCTGCTGGTCGTCGACAAGCCGGCCGGAGTGGTGGTCCACCCGGCGCGGGGGCACCACACCGGAACGCTCGCCCAAGCCCTGACGGGCCGTGGAGCGGGAGGCGAGGAGCCGTGGCGGGCGGGCATCGTGCACCGCCTTGACCGTGACACCTCGGGCCTGCTCGTGGTCGCCAAGAACGATGAGGTGCACCGGGCGCTGAAGCGAATGCTCTCGGCTCGCGAGCTCGTCCGCGAGTACCTGACGCTCGTGGACGGGCGGCCAGAGGCCCGCACCGGGACGGTCGACGCGCCCATCGGCCGCGACCGGCGTGATCGGGTGCGGATGTCGATCGACACCGACGAGCCGCGGGAGGCGCGCACCCACTTCGAAATCGAGCGCCTGCTCCCCGGTTCGACGCTGCTCGTCGTCAGGCTCGAGACCGGTCGCACCCACCAGATCCGGGTCCACATGGCAGCGATCGGCCATCCCGTGGCCGGCGATCCCGTGTACGGCTTGGCCGGTGAGTACGGCCTTGAGCGCCAGTTCCTGCACGCCGCGCGCCTGGCGTTCACGCATCCCGTGACCGGCGCCGAGATCGACGTGCGGTCCGAGCTTCCCGAGGATCTGGTGGCGGCGCTGCGGGTCGCGGAGGGCTGAGGCCGGTCGCCGTTCCCGCCTCCGCGCGGACGCAAAAAAAAAGGCGGGGCGACCCGTCCAAAGCCGCCCCGCCGTACTGCGTTGCGAACCGAGCCACCGGAGGTAGGGGAAGGGAGGTTCGGCTCGCGATGCGAGTCATCGCCGGTGGTAGGAAAGACGACGACCCGCTGGAATCTCCAACGACGACGAGTAGAAAAACTTGCGTAGACTGAGAAAAAACCTCCTACCCCGCCGCAGGCGACTCGCGGCCCTGCCCCGATCCAGATCGGGGATCGCGACCAATCGCAGCGGCGGGCACTGAAGTAACAAAAGACATACGAAAGGGAGCAGCACCGTGGCTCAGACCGGCATCAAAGAGTTGCTGGAGGCTGGCGTACATTTCGGCCACCAGACACGCCGTTGGAACCCCAAGATGCGCCGCTTCATCTTCGGTGAGCGCGACGGCATCTACATCATCGACCTCCTACAGACCGAGGAGCTGCTGCAGAACGCCCAGCGGTTCGCCTCTGAGGTCTCACGCCGCGGCGGCACCGTGCTGTTCGTGGGCACCAAGAAACAGGCCCGCGACGCGATCAAGGACACCGCGGATGCGGCCGACATGCCGTACGTCAACCACCGTTGGCTCGGCGGTCTGCTCACCAACTACCAGACGATCTCGCTGAGGATCAAGCGCCTGCACGACCTTGAGCGCTACGAGACCGAAGGTCAGCTTCAGCTCCTGCCCACGCGGGAGCGCATGGCCGCCCAGGCCGACCTCGAGAAGCTGCGCGCCAACCTAGGTGGCGTCAAGAACATGCAGCGCGTCCCCGACGCCGTGTTCGTCATCGACCTCAAGACCGAGGCGATCGCGGTGCGTGAGGCCCAGCGGCTGCGAATTCCAATCATCGGGCTGGTGGACACCAACTGCGACCCGGAGGGGATCGACTTCGTGATCCCCGGCAACGACGACGCGATCCGGTCCTGCGCTGCGGTCACGAGCGCTATCGGCGACGTCGTGGCCCAGGGGCACGGCGCGTTCCGCGCCGAGGAGGAGGCTGCCCGCCTCGAGCGGGAGCGGCAGGAGGCCGAGGAGCGCGCCCGTCGTGAGGCCGAGGAGCAGGCCCGTCGTGAGGCCGAGGAACAAGCTCAGCGTGAGGCGGAGGAACAAGCCCGTCGCGAGGCCGAGGAGCAAGCAGCACAGGCTGCGGCTACCGAGGCTCCGGCTGCCCAGCAGGCTGCTCCGGCTGCCCAGCAGGCTGCTCCGGCTGCCCAGCAGGCTGCTCCGGCTGC
>JBAPXO010000348.1:0-4831 GCA_049284255.1 Solirubrobacteraceae bacterium
GAGGTCTGGTTGCGTTCGATCAGGTCGGTGACGATGGCCGGATCGGTCTCGATCGGGGCGGGTGGGCCATCCGTCGGTGCGCCGCCTGGGCTCTGGTCGGGGAGTGTGGGGATGAAGTCGCCGCGATTGAGAACAGTCTCCAGCGCGTCCCCGATCAGGGGATCGGATCTCCCGAGGGCGTCCATGACGACGGCACGGCTCGTGGGCGAGGCCAGTCGCCGGGTGACATCGACGAAGAGCCTGCCGGCGGCCTCGGCCATGGGCCGCGGCGTCGTCATCTGCCAGAAGGAGAGACCCAGGGGCTTCATGGCGTCGGTCATCATCTGCTGATGACCGACTGAGACATAGACGTGGTTCGCCTGATCGCTGACCGCGGGGATGGGGAACAGCGTGGTGATCGGCCGGCTCTGGACGATCTGAAACCCACCGTCGACCAGGCACCATTCGATGTCCTGCGGGTGTCCGAAGTGGGCTTCGATCTGCCGGCCCAGCTGCGCGAGCTGCAGGATCTGCGCGTCCGTCAGCACTGGCTGGTCCTGACAGTCCGGCTCGATCGCCCGTTGCTGGGTCCCGCCCGCGGGCGAAGCGTGGATGGCGAGCTGCTTGGAGGCGATGGCCTTGGCGACGAGCTCGCCGTCGCGCACCTTGTAGACGTCCGCGTTCACCAAGCCGGAGACAAGGGCCTCGCCGAGACCGAAGCTGGCCTCCACGGATGCAAGCTTCCGGTCGGAGGTGACTGGATCAGCCGTGAAGAGGATGCCGGCCGCCCGCGGGAAGACCATCCGCTGCACGACCACGGCCATTTGAACCTTCCGGTGGTCGAAGCCGTTTCGCAGGCGGTAGGTGACGGCCCGGTCGGTAAAGAGCGAAGCCCAGCACAGGCTGATGTGTTGGAGGACCGCCGCCGGCCCCAGGACGTTCAGGTACGTGTCCTGCTGACCCGCAAACGAAGCCGTCGGCAAGTCTTCTGCCGTCGCACTGGATCGAACGGCGTAGGCGGCTTGCTCGCCGAGCCGGGCGAGCGAACCGGTGATCGCGGCCGCCAGGTCATCGGGAATGGCGATCGACTCGAGGGTCCGGCGGACCTCGGCGGCAAGCGCCTGGATCGCCTCCCTGTCGTCCGGCTTGGCGCGCGAGAGCCGATCGAGCTGGTCGTCGATCGACGATGCCCGCGCCATGACCCGCTGGAAAGCGTCGGTTGTGACGCAAAAGCCAGCCGGTACATGGATCCCTTCGATCCGCCCAAGCTCGCCCAGATGCGCGCCCTTGCCGCCAACGAGCGCCACCTCGGTCTGGTCTATCTCCTCGAAATCCAACACGTGACTGCCCATCCGCCACCTCCCTCGGAGTGACCCCTGTTGACTCACTCCTGTCCTTGGTTCCTGCTGCGGCGGGCGATTATGGGGCATGAATCACGACCTCATGAGAGCTCCTTGTCTGGTTTAATATGGAGCTGGGAGGGGCGCAGGGGGCGTTGCTGGGAAGATGCCGCCGTGCGAATCCGCGTGGTCATCTTCGGCCTCCTCCTCGCCGGCATGGCTGCCCTGCTCAGCGGCTGCGGTGGCAGCGGCAGTAGCGGCCCAAAGGTCGGGGTGCCCGGCTGTCGCTGGCACGTCCAAACGGTCCGACCAGGCACGAGCGACGACCTGACTGGTCTCTCCTTCCCGGATAAGGAGCACGGGTGGGCGGTCGGCGGGATCGACAACCCGACGATCCGCGCGACCACTAACGGCGGCCGCAGTTGGCACGCCCAGCATGCCGGAGGCACCAATGGTCTGAGCGGCGTTTCCTTCGCTGATGCCCGGCATGGCTGGGCGGTGGGCGTTCACAACCTCGTGCTCGCGACCTCCGACGGAGGAGCGCACTGGACGGCTCAGAATCCACGCATCGTCCGAGACGGCAACCTGTACGGCGTCTCGTTCGTCGACGACCAGCACGGCTGGATCGTCGGCTCAGGCGGCGTGATCGAGACGACTGCGAACGGGGGGCGAACGTGGAGCGCGCAGCAGTCCGGGACTCATCAGGATCTCTTGGCGGTGCAGTTCACCGACCGCCGCCACGGCTGGATCCAGACTGACGGCGAGATCCTGCGTACGGCGGATGGAGGAGCGAACTGGACCGGTTCCTATACCGCCCCGTCGCGGCATAGCGAGATCGTGGCCGGCGAGACGTTCCTGAGTCCAAGCCTCGGTTGGGCGGCTGGCTCGCAGGATGACGGGAGCGCCAACCACGGGGTTGTCTCGCACACGACAAACGGCGGCCAGAGCTGGACGACCCACGACATCACCGCCTTCGACGACGTCCGCTTCGGCGCCATCGCCTTCACCGATGCCCGGCATGGCTGGGTCGGGGGCTACCAAGGCGAGCTCTTCTACACCGACAACGGCGGCATCAGCTGGGCCGAGCACGATCCCACGACCGTGGGTAACCGGCTCTACGCGATCGTCTTTCGCGACGCCACCCACGGCTGGGCGGTCGGCCAAACCGGCACGATCATCGGGTGCACCCGATGACAGCGGGTTCGCGGATGCGGCGTCAGGTGGTCCAACCCGGGCGAACGAGGCCGGTCTCGTAAGCGAGGACGACGAGCTGGGCGCGGTTGCGGACGTCGAGCTTGGTGAGGATGCGGCTGACGTGGGTGCGGGCGGTGGCGGGGCTGAGAAAGAGCCGGTCGCCGATCTCCTCGTTGGTGAGGCCCTCGGCCACGAGAGCGAGCACCTCGCGTTCGCGCTCGGTCAGTGGATCCAGGACCTCGGTGGGTCGCGGCCGCCTCGTGTGGCTGGCGAACTCCGCGACCAGACGCCGGGTCATGGTGGGGGAGATCAGCGAGTCGCCGCGTGCAGCGGCGCGGACCGCGCTGACGAGCTCGCCAGGTTCGGTGTCCTTGACGAGGAAGCCGACGGCGCCGTGGCGCAGCGCGTCGAACAGGTACTCGTCAAGCGCGAACGTGGTCAGGATCACGATCCGAACCTGGGCGAGATCGGAATCGGCGGCGATCTGGCGTGTCGCCTCGAGACCGTCGAACTCGGGCATGCGGATATCCATCAACACCACGTCGGGCCTGAACTTGCGGGTCAGGGCGACCGCCTGGCTGCCGGTCGCGGCTTGCGCGACGACCTGGATGTCGTCGCGCGCCTCGAGCAGCGCCTTGAGCCCGCTGCGCACCAGTCCCTGATCGTCGGCCAGCAACGTTCGGATCACGGCGACCCACCGATCGGCAGGTGCGCCGAGACCTCGAACCCTCCGGCAACCCGGTGGTGAGCGTCGAGGCATCCGCCGAGCGCGACCGCTCGCTCGCGCATGCCGGCGATTCCACTACCGGGACGGTCGAGCGGCTGCTCTAAACCCGGTGCTGGCGAGATCGGAGCGAGGCCGGCGGCGGGGCCGCTGTCGCGAATCCGCAAGTCGAGACCGTCGCGGCGATAGCTCAGGACGATGCTCGCGCGCGCCCCGGGCGCGTGACGAGCGATGTTGGTCAGCGACTCCTGCACGATCCGGTAGGCGGCCAGCTCGACTGCGGCTCCCGGTCGCCGCGGCGAGCCGGTCGTCTCGGCCGTGACCGAGAGGCCCGCGGCCCGGGCGAACTCGACCAGCTCGGGAAGCTGTTCGAGGTCGGGGCTCGGCGAGCGGGGAGGGGCCTCATCCAGATCGGCATCGCGCAGCGCGGCGAGCATCGCGCGCAGCTCGTCGAGCGCCTCCCTGGAAACGGCCCGGATGGTGGCAAGCGCCTCGCGCGCCTGTTCTGGCTGGGCGTCGATCAGGTCCAGCCCGACTCCGGCCTGCAGATTGATCAGCGAGATGTTGTGACCGACAACGTCATGGAGGTCCCGCGCGACCACCAAGCGCTGCGCGCTGACGCGCTCCCGGTCGGTGGCCGCGCGGGCGGCGTTGGCGGCGACGCCCCGCTCACGGCGAATGCGGACCGTCTCGGCGGCGATCGCCTGCACCGCCAGCCAACCGCCGAGTAACAGTGCGTCAGCCAAGGATGCGGTCCGGTCGCCGCGGGCCAGTGGCGCCAGCCACAGCGAGCCGACGTACGCGGCCGCCAGCATGGTCCACGCGGCCCGCCGGTGCCCGCCGGTCGCGGCCACGAAGAACGAGACGATCACGCTGATGTAGGCGACTCGGTCAGCCTCCGGGCCGAGCGTCGCCAGGAAAGTGATCCACATCACCGCCACCGGGTGGCGGCGACGACCGAGCAGCGCAACCGGTCCCGCAAGCAACAGCGCCAAATCAGCGGCGCCGAGCCCTTGAGCCGGATGGTTGTGACGGGAGTCCGCATAGCCCGCCGCAACCTGAACCACGGCCACGACGCACGGCAGGATCAGATCCGCGTGGCGCACGGAGGGCCAGCGGGCCCGAGCAAGCTGGACACGGTGGCGCGCTGCGGTGACCTGCTCCATCTCATCGCACCGTATCGCTGGCGACCGGCATCCGCGTACGCCGATTTACGTATCTAGGGCCGGTCATCTACGCCGCACGACGTCGTGCGGTGCCGCCGCTGAGCGGACGACACCGAGCGTCCGGCAGGGCACGCTGCGCAGCATGCAAATTGACGCTCCAACACCCCACTCGCGGACGACGATCGAGCTGGATGGACTGACCAAGCGCTTCGGCGACATGGTCGTCGTCGATCACGTGAGCTTCACCACCGAGCCCGGCAGCCTGACCGGATTCCTCGGTCCTAACGGCGCCGGCAAGACGACGACACTCCGGATGCTGCTGGGGCTCGTCGCGCCGACCGCCGGCACCGCCGCGATCGACGGCCATGCCTACCACGACCTGACGCATCCGCGGCATACGGTCGGCGCGGTGCTCGAATCCTCCAACC
>JBAPXO010000349.1:0-8359 GCA_049284255.1 Solirubrobacteraceae bacterium
TCCCGGTACAGGGCCCCGTAGGTAGGGGGCGTCGCCACGTAGGTGGGGCCGGTCTGCGCGCTCGCCGGGGCGGCGCCGGCGGCCAGTGAACAAACGAGGACAAGGGCTGCACCGAGCACGAGCAGCCACGCGCTGACCTGCCGGAGGCTTCCCGCACGTCGCTCGGACATGCCTGCGCCGTCGCTAACATCGCCCGCCGATGTCAGCCGTCGATTCGCCGCGGCAGCGGCCGCATACGACCGGCTCCACCGGCTCCAAAGAGTCTCACGGAGCTTCATTGGCCGCCTCACTGCGCGCTTCCCGTCGCTCGCCCGTGGTTATCGCGGTGCTGGCCTGCATCGTGCTGGCGGTCATTTCGGCGGCCGTCCTGCCGACGGTCCCCAGCTATGACCCGTGGTCCTGGATCGTCTGGGGCCGCGAGGTCACCGACCCTCATATGAGCTTCGTCGTGGGCGGCGGCCCATCGTGGAAGCCGCTGCCGATGATCTTCACCACGATCTACGGATTGTTCGGAGGCGCCGCTCCGACCCTTTGGGTGATAACGGCGCGGATCGGCGGCCTGCTCGGACTCTGGGGCGCCTGGAAGCTGACCAGCCGACTCGCCGGGGGTGGGTGGCTGGGGGCGTTCGCCGGTCTTGTGTCGGCGATCGGGATCGTGCTCACGGGCAGCCATGACCAGGCGTGGTGGTACTACTTCCTGCACGGAACATCGGAGGCGATCCTGGTCGGCGTCACCGTCTGGTTCGTGGACCGCGTGCTCGATGGCCATCACGTACAGGCCTACGTGCTGGCGGTGGCCGGCGGCTTGATCCGACCCGAGTGGTGGCCATTCATCGGTCTCTATGCACTGTGGCTGTGGTTCCGGCACCCCGCCTTCAAGAGCCCGGCGATGAGGGCGCTCCTGATCGCCGGGATCGCCGTGCAGCCCATCGGCTGGTTCGTCCCGCCCTGGGTAACCACCGGGCAGCCGTTTTTGGCGGCGACGCACGCCGCCGACTACAACGGTCATCTTGGGACCAACGTCCTGCAATCCATCGTGGTGCGGGGTATCCGAGACCAGCAGGTTCCCGCGCTCGTCCTGGCCGTCGTGGCAGTGCTCATCGGCTGGTTCCGCGATCGCAACCGCGCGATCCTGGCCATCGCCGCAGCCATCGTCGCCTGGTGGGTGGTCGTCGTTGGAGAGACGCTCGACGGCTACCCCGGGCTCGAACGCTTCTTCCTGCCCGCCGCCACCCTCACCACCGTCCTCGGGGGTGTCGGGCTCGCCCAGCTCGCGCAGCTGGCCGGACAGCTGCTTCCTGGCGTGCGCAAGCCCGTGATGGCGGGGGTGGCGCTCGTTCTCGCAGCGGCGTGCATCCCCTTCGCCACGACGCAGATCAGCGTCGCTCGCGGAGACGAAACGGCTGCCTCTCAGGGCGTCCATCTGCTGGACTCCCTGGGCAAGGCGGTCGCTGCGGTCGGGGGCAAGCGCGGCGTGCTGCCTTGCAAGACCAGCTTCGCGGCGATCAACCACTCCGGGCAGCCGGATCTGGCGTGGAAACTGGGTGTGACGCTGGAGCGGGTGGGAACCGCCATGTCGCAACCCGGCGTGGACTTCATAGGTCCCCACGCCGCTGCCATCGGCGGCCCAGCGGTGGTGGATCCCCGCCTCACCCATCAGCGGCCGCTGGCTCATGTGGGCGTGTGGCGCGTGGTCGCGCTGACTGATCCGCGCCTCCCGTCCGGCTGCGTCGGCCGCTGACGGCCTCATCGCCGGACTCCCTTGTGCGACTTCCGGGACCGCTTGTGTCCTGCCTTGCCCCGGATCTTGAGCTTATGGGTGATCGTCGTCTTGTTACCCGCCCGGTCCTTGACGATGAGCGTGACCCTATAGGTGCGCCTGCGCTTGTAGACGTGGGTCTTGGTGTGGCCCGAGAGCTTGCTCGTAGTCCCGTCGCCCCATCTGACCTGGACCGAGGCCACCCCGGAAGCGTCTGACTTGGGCAGCCCCAACGGGGGATGATCGCTGTCGGTGACGCGGACGCGCTCGGTGTCCTTGGCCACCCCGGGCCCGCTGAGCTTGAAGGATGCACGGGGCTTGACGGTGTCGACGAACACCGTGGCCGCCTTGGCGGTGACGCGCTGGCCGGCGGCGTTGATCGCGGTCGCCACCCAGGTATGGCGCCCGTTGCCGACGACCCCCGGCGTCCGCGCCGACAGGGAGCGGGTGAGGATGATCGGCGTCCCGTCGAAGGTCACCTCGTAGGTGATCGGTCCCCAAGACTCCGACGACTGTGACCAGGCGAGGATCGGCTGGCCGCTTGTGGCATACCGGAAGCTCTTGGTGGGCCCGAAGGAGCCCGGGGATTGGTAGAGCTGGGCGGTGACGATCCGGGTGCTGGCACCGCTTCCCTGGACCCAGGCCACGGCGGCGTCGCCGGCGTTATCGCCCGCCGCCGCCAAGCCGTCATCGGCGTTGGTGGCGCCGAACGCGGGGGAGGAAGCGATCTGCTCGGGCCCGAGGTCAGAGCCATCGGGCGCGTAGCGCAGGCGGATCTCGGCCGGTCCGCTGACGCCGGGCGTCTGCTGCCATGCGATGAGCGTCGAATACAGCCCGGCCGCGGCGGGGACGGCGTCCGGGTTGTTCAGATTGAACTGACTGTCGACCCGCTCGGCGGTCGAGGGCGCCTCGGTCTGATTGATAAGCGTGGCGTAGAGCTGGTGGCTCTGATCGTCCTCGGAGGTGACCCAGCCCGCTCCGTACTCGCTCACCTGCGCGCGCGGCGAGTCCGCGCCCTCAGGGCCGCCGGCGACGGCGCCGTCGGCGTTGGGGTCGAAGTCGTCGTACTGGGAGCCGTGTAGGCGACTGACGAAGACGCGTGACTGCGTGGTCGTGCCATTCGAGAGCGTCTCCCGGAAGGCGACCGTCGCATAGGAGGAATCGCCCCCGGTCGAGACTGACGGATCGCCGGATGAGACCTCGTTGAATCCACTGACCGACGGCGCGTCTGCCCGCTCATCGACCACGCTGAGGGCGGTGTGGTCCACGCGCCGGGTGAAGACGTGGCCGCCTTCCCCCCAGGCGACGATCGCGATGCCGTCGCCTGAGGTCGCCACCGCCGGTCGACCCGTGCCGCTTCCGGCGTTGTCGCCAGGACTGTCGTCGAGCACGCCGGCATCCACGGTCCACACCCCCTGCCAGTAGTAGGCCGCCTTTACGTCGGTGCCGTCGCCGCCGGTTGCCGTGAACGCCACGTAGGCCTTGCCGAAGGTGCTCAGCGAAATCGCTGGGTTGCTGGCGCCGGGGTACAGGGCCTGCGGGGTGCTGAACGGCACCGATGTACTGCCGGCCTGGGTGACGTAGAGGTTGCCGCCGTTGATGAAGGCCACGATCAGCAGCCCACCGTTGGTGGCGGCGATCACGGGCTGCGAGGAGGGCGGCACGAGTCCGGCGTCGACCTGGACAGGCGGCATCCAGGTCCCGGCGAGCAGTCGCGAGACGAACACGTGCGTCACTCCGGCGACGTCCTTGGTGTACACCAGACCGCCGTTGCCGTCCCGGGCGATGGCCATCCCCGTAAGACTGTCGATCCCGGGGTCGGGGCCGTCGATGACGGTGTCGGTGGGCGCCAGCGTCGGGGTGCGCCGGGATGCGGCGTGCGCGCTCGCCGCGGTGAGGACCAGCGCCGCGAGCACGGCGCAGCCCAAGGCGAGCCACGCCCTGGTCGCTATCCCGGCCCTTAGAGGTTGCGCCTTAGTCGGTCTGACACCGCTAGAACAGCAAAACCGGCCCGAGGTTGCGCCACCGCGCGACGATTGACAGAGAACTTGTCCGATGTCGCTGCCATGGAAGGCGTCCGCGAGCCCACGCAGAATGTCTGAACAATGCTTGTTCTGGGGATCGATCCGGGGACCGCGAGCACCGGCTACGGCCTCGTCGCCGGCGTCGGATCGAGGCTGCACGTTGTCGCCCAGGGTGTCATCGAGACCCGCCCCCGGGTGGCGCTCGAGCGCCGCTTGGCCACCATCCACGACCGCGTCGCCGAACTTATCGACGAGCACAGCCCGGCGGCCATGGCCGTCGAGGAGCTCTATTTCGGCGCCAACGTGCGGACGGCCTTCGCCGTCGGCCAGGCCCGGGGCGTCGTGCTGCTGGCCGCCGGGCAGCGGGGGGTCCAGACGCGTTCCTACACCCCTCAGCAGGTCAAGGGCGCGGTGTGCGGCAACGGGCGCGCCGCCAAGGATCAGGTCGGCCGGATGGTGGCCCGTCTCCTCGGACTCGCCGAAGTTCCGACGCCCGATCACGCCGCCGACGCGCTCGCGGTCGCGATCTGTGACCTCAACCGCGCACCGCTGGCGCGGGCGGTGGCGGCCGCGTAGTGATCGCGCTCGTCTCCGGAACCGTCGTCGTGCGTCGCGGCGACCACGTCGTCATCGACTGCGGGGGGGTCGGCTACCGCCTGGCGGTGTCGGCCGAGACCCTCAAGCACGTCCCCTCGGCGGGGCGCGATGTGATCCTCCACGCCCATCTCGTCGTCCGTGACGACGCCCTGGCGCTCTACGGTTTTGCCACCGAGGACGAGCGCGATCTGTTCCTGATGCTGCTCGGGGTCCAGTCGGTGGGGCCCAAGGTTGCCCTGGCCGTGCTCTCCGGCGCGCCTCCGCGCGAGCTGTTGGCTGTGGTCGCCGCCGGCGACGTCGCCCGATTGCAGGCGGCGCCCGGGGTGGGCAAGCGCACCGCGGAGCGGATCATCGTCGAGCTGCGCGAGAAGGTGGGCGCAGCCCTCCCCGAGGAGGCGATCACCGTCACCCGGGGAGATGACCCGCCGTCGCTGGCCCGCGAGGCGCTGCTCGGTCTGGGCTACACGCCGGTCGAGGTCGACGAGCTGCTCGAGGGTGCCTCCGGGGAGAGCACCGAGGACCTGATCGCCCACGCCCTGAGGAGCGCGCGGAGATGAGCACTCCTCGACTCGGCACGCCCGAGGAGTTGCCCGGCGAGGACCTTGACTTCGATCGCTCGCTGCGCCCACGTCGCCTCGAGGACTTCGTCGGCCAGGACCCCATCCGTGACCAGCTGGCGGTATCGATCGCCGCTGCCATCGCCCGCGGAGATGCGCTGGACCACGTTCTCCTGGCCGGGCCGCCGGGGTTGGGCAAGACCTCTCTCGCCCAGATCCTTGCCGCCGAGCTCGGGGTGCCATTCGTGCAGACGGCCGGCCCGGCGCTCGAGCGCAAGGGCGACGTCGCCTCATTTCTGACCGCGCTGGAGCCCCGGGCGGTGTTCTTCGTCGACGAGATCCACCGCCTCCCGCGTGCGCTCGAGGAGACCTTCTACCCAGCGATGGAGGACGGGATCCTCCCGATCACCGTCGGTCAGGGGGCGGGGGCGCGAATCGTGACCCTGCCGCTGCCGCCGTTCACGCTGATCGGCGCCACCACGCGCACCGGGCTGCTGACCACGCCGCTGCGCGACCGCTTCGGGATCCAGCACCGGCTCGAGCACTATCAGCCCGACGATCTGGCCGCGATCGTGCTGCGCTCGGCGCGGCTGCTCGAGGTCTCGATCCAGGACGCGGGGGCGATCGCGATCGCCCAGCGCAGCCGCGGCACTCCCCGCGTCGCCAACCGCCTCCTGCGCCGGGTCCGCGACTACGCCGAGGTCCGCCACGGCGGGACGATCTCCGAGACCGTGGCCGGCGAGGCCCTCGATCTCCTGGAGGTCGATGACGAGGGCCTGGACCGCCTGGATCGCGAGATCCTGCGGGCGATCTGCGACAAGTTCGGCGGGGGTCCCGTCGGCCTCTCCACACTGGCCGTCGCCGTGGGCGAGGAGCAGGACACGATCGAGGACGTCTACGAGCCCTACCTGCTTCAGCGCGGGCTGCTCGAGCGCACGCCGCGCGGCCGAGCGGCCACCCGCCGGGCGTTCGCCCACCTCGGGCTCGCGCCCCCCGGTCCTCCGGCGCTCCTTTAGATGAACCTGATAAGAACGGACGGCTTCCAGGGACGGCCCCCACTATCCTGGGTCCGGCTATGGCTCGTGAGCGCTATTTCATCTGTCCCCACTGCGGCAACCGCTCCATGGGCGCCGACCGCAACGCGGGCTTTCGGCGCGAGGCTCGGGGCTGTGACCGGTGTGGCTTCGCCTATCTGTTCGAGCTGCTCGACGACTACTACCCGGCTCCCAACGCGGCTTTCTTCGCCTGCGACGGCGACGGCCGGGTCGTCGACTGCGGCCGGGGCTCGTTCGAGCTCACCGGCCTGAAGACCGAGCAGGCGATCGGCCGCCCCGTGCGCGATGTCCTCGGCCTGCGCTTCGATGACGGCTCTGACCACGTGGGCACGGTGCTCGAGTGGGAGGTCCGCGTTCAAGGCAAGCCGGTCGAGGTCAACGCCGAGCAGGATCTGCCCGCCAAGGCGGTCGCCGACCTCTTCCCTGCCTACGACGACGAAGAAGGGGGTCTGCTCGTCGTGCTGACCCCCACCAACCACAACTAGCTCCGCTTCGTCAGCGGGCTGGGCCTTCTACCTCTAGCATCCTTCGAGTCTGATGTCAGATCGCCAGCGTCACGGCTTCGTCCTGCTCCTGGTCGCCGGGCTGATCGCGGCCTCCGTGTTCGTGATCCTTACGCAGCCGACGCGCCTGGGCCTCGACCTCAAGGGCGGAGTCCAGCTCGTCTACCAGGGGCAGCCCACCGCCCAGAGCAAGGTCAACGAGACCTCGCTCAACCGCGCCGTGGACATCATCCGCCAGCGCGTCGATCAGCTGGGCGTCTCCGAGCCTGAGATCCAGACTTCAGGCGGCAATGAGATCTCGGTTGGCCTTCCGAACGTCACCGACATCGCCCGCGCCGAGCAGGAGGTCGGCACCACGGCCCGGCTGTACTTCTATGACTGGGAGGCCAATGCGCTCACGCCCAACGGCAAGACCGTGGCCAGCCAGCTCCAGGCCCAGGACTCGACGGCGCTGACGATCAGTCAGGGCACGCAGTCGACGGCGCCGGGTGAGCCGGGGTCGGGCGGTCTGCCCCTGTACCAGGCGGTCAAGCTGGCATCCACGCAACCGGTCGCGCCCGTCAGCCCGACCCTCGGGCGCCTGGGCCCGCAGTACTACATGTTCGGAGCCCCGGGAAGCTCGGCCTGCGCAGCCGCGGCAAAGGCGAACGGGATCACTCCCGTCCAGGGGGAGCACTGCCTGCTCGCCGGGCCCGACACGAGCGTCGAGAACCTCGAATCCGGGTTGCCGACGGGCGTCTCGGCCTCCGAGGGCCAGGTTCTCACCGTGCCCCAGGGCACCGTCGTTCTCCAGGCGGCCAATCCGAGCGCCAACGACCAGATCAAGCCGACCAGCCCCAGCGCGCAGTTCTTCGTGCTCAAGGACAACGTCTCGATCTTCGGCAACGACATCACCAACCCCCAGCAGGCGACCGACCAGGGGGGCAGCCCCGACGTCACCTTCGGCTTCACCTCCAAGGGTCAGAACGAGTTCTCCTCGGTCACCAAGGCGATCGCCCATCGCGGAGCCGAGGTCGGGTTCGGGAGCCAGGCGCTGGATCAGCACTTCGCGGTCGCGCTCGGCGGTTCGGGAGCCAACACCCAGCTGATCACCGTCCCGCAGATCGACTACAAGGTCTATCCCGACGGGATCACCGGCGGCGGGGGGGCCGACATCACCGGCGGCTTCACCACGTCCTCGGCGCAGTCTCTGGCCACCCTGCTGCGGCTCGGAGCCCTCCCGATCAACCTGAAGCTGATCTCCGAGGACCAGGTCTCGGCCACGCTGGGCCAGCAGGCGCTGCATCAGGGTCTGATCGCGGGTGCGGCCGGCCTGCTGATCGTCGCCCTCTTCTTGATCATCTACTACCGGGTGCTGGGGGTGATCGCAACTGTCGCCCTGGCGGTCTACGCCCTCTATTTCTTCGCTCTCATCAAGCTCATCCCGATCACGCTCACGCTCCCGGGAATTGCTGGCTTGATTCTCACGATCGGGGTCGCGGCCGATGCCAACATCGTCATCTTCGAGCGCGTGAAGGAGGAGATCCGCGCCGGGCGGTCGATCCGCGCCGGGATCGCGACCGGGTACAAGAAGGGCCTGACGGCGATCATCGACGCCAACGTGGTCACGATCATGACCGCGTTCATCCTCTTCGTGCTCGCCACCGCCCAGGTCCAGGGCTTCGCGCTCACGCTCGGCATCGGGACGATCGTGTCGCTGTTCACGGCCGTGCTGGCCACCCAGGCGATCCTCATGACCACCGCCGACTCCCGTGTGATCGCCCGGCCCTCGGCGCTGGGCGCCGGCGGCAAGAAGCACGAGTGGCGGATGGACTTCATGGGCCGCTCCAAGTACTTCTTCACGCTGTCGGGCATGATCTTGCTG
>JBAPXO010000350.1:0-4840 GCA_049284255.1 Solirubrobacteraceae bacterium
CGCTCGACGTCGCTGTCGGTGTAACAGCGGTGCTTACCCTGGATCCGCTCGCCGCTGCCACCCAGCAGCCCGATCTCCTCGTAGTAGCGGATCGTCCGCGGTGTGGTTCCGGTGAGCTCCGCGAGCTCGCCGATACGCAGCGTCCGTTGCTCACTGGTGGCTGCCGTGGCGCTCATGACAGCGCAGCCTCGGTCTCGCGGACCGGCTCCGGCTCCTGTTCGGCCACCTGAGCAGCGGCCCGGTCGGCACGGGTGACGTCCTTGGGACGGGCAGCCGAGATCGCGGCGCCGACTAGCGAAACCGCGCACAGGCACCACAGAGCGGTGTGCATGTTGGAGATGAAGGGCGTCAGCTGCGCGGTCGAGAGGTGCTTGGCCAAGCCCGAGAAGACCCCGAACAGCACATGCTTGGGGACCGATGAGGTGACGATGGCGAGCACGAAGGCGATCGACAGGACAGCTCCGGTGTTCTGGACCAGAACCCGGGCGCCGGCAGCGATCCCGCGGCGGTGTGGAGCGACGGTGCCCATCATGGCGGCGGTGTTGGGCGAGTTGAACATCCCCGAGCCGATGCCGACGATGAACATGAAGATGCCCGGCCAGAGGTAGCTGGTGTCGCGCTGGAGCGTGGTCATGAGCGCGAGTCCGGCCGCGGTCACGAGCATGCCCAGGACGGCGAGGGTTCGCGATCCACGGCGGTCGGCCCACACCCCGGCCAGCGGGGAGGCGATCAGCATCCCCAGGGCCAGCGGCGCCAGCTTGATCCCCGCGAGGATCGGCGAGTCGCCCTGCACGCCCTGGAAGTAGAAGACGAACACGAACATCAGGGCGAAGCGGGACAGGCCGTTGGCGAACGCGGCCCCGGCCGCCGTAGAGAACAGCCGGTTGCGGAAGATCGAGAGGTCGAGCATCGGCGCCTTCTGGCGGGACTCGATCAGCACGAACAGCGGCAACAGCACCGCGGCCAGAACCAGGCTCGGGATCACGAGCGGCGAGGTCCAGCCCGCGAGTCCCCCCTTGGAGATCCCATAGACAAGCCCAGTGAGCCCGATCAGGAACGTGATCGTCCCCAGATAGTCGAACGATCGATCCTCCGAGCGCCCCGTGATCTCGTGCAGCACCTGCCATGCCCAGAGGCTGCCGGCGAGTCCGAACGGCACGTTGAACCAGAACACCCAGTGCCAGCTGATGGCCACCAGAGCGCCTCCGAGCACCGGTCCGATCACCAGGCCGACGGCGGCGACCATCGTGTTGGTCCCCATCGCCACCCCGAGCTGCTCTTTGGGGAAAGCATCGGTGACGATCGCGGCGGCGTTGGCGAACAGGAAGGCGCCGCCGATGCCCTGCACGATCCTCCACAGGATCAGCTGCGTACCGTTGGCGGCGAAGCCGGCGCCCAGAGAAGCGGCGGCGAACAGGATGAACCCGCCCACGTACGCCTTCTTGCGTCCGAACTGGTCAGACAGCCGCCCCGCGCTCAAAACGAGCACGGTCGACGCGATCATGTAGACGAGGATCACCCACACCAGCTCGAGCAGGCTCGTGTTCAGGCTGCGCTCGAGGTCGGGCAGGGCGATGATCAGGGTGCCGGAGTTGATCGTTGCCAGCAGCATCCCCAAGCTGGTGCACGACAGCGCCCACCACTTGTAGGAATCGTGCTCGGCCGCAGCGCCGATCCGCCGACGTGGCCGTCCGGCCGTTGGAGCCTGTACCGCTGACAAGAGCAACACCTTCTCTCTGCTCAAACTGGAACCTTACGTAAACGTCAGAATAGCACGTCGGCATGGGTGCTGTCACTCAAAGGCCGCCACGATGGCGAGGACGACGAACGTCGCGACCAGTGCCACCCCCTCGAACGGCGTCGCTTCCCCGTCCCCGGTGATCTGCCACACGAGCAGCGCCGTTAACGCCAGGGCGCCTACGAATACGGGCGCCAGGGCGAAGGTCAGCGTGGTGGCGGTCAGCAGTGAGACGAGCACGAGCAGGGGGAACAGGAACGCCGCCACCTGCGCGATCGAGTTCTTGACCACCGAAATGGCCAGCTCGGATTGGCCCTTCGCCGCCAGGACCACGCCGACCGCGTGCTCGACGGCGTTTCCGGCGATCGCGACAATCACCAGCCCGGCGAAGGACTTGGAGATCCCCAGTGTCTGGATCGTCGGCTCCAGCGCGTGCACGAACCAGTCAGACACGAACGCGGCGGCAAGTCCAGAGGTGAGCAGCAGGGTGAGGCTCACCGCGGTCGAGAGGCGCGGGCGACCGGGCGCTTGGGACTGCGCCTGCTCTGAGGTCAGGTACTGGCGGACCCAGAACCCGTAGGTGATCAGGATCGCCACGGCGCTCACGATTGAGATCGCGGTGATGTGGCGGCTGGCCGCGTCGTGGGTCGCGTCGGCGAGCCCGACCAGGACGATGATGAAGCTCGCGAGCAGCATCAGGGTCGCGGTGTCGTTGGGAAGCCGAGGGCTGAAGCGCATCACGCCATCGCGCGCGTGCAGTCCTCCGGCGATGATCACCAGCCCCAGCACGAGCAGCGCATTGACGAGGATCGAGCCCAGGATCGCCGTCTGGGCGACGATCAGCTCCCCGGCGTTGAGCGCGAAGATGACGACGAAGAACTCCGGCAGGTTGCCCAGCGTGGATTGCAGCAGGCCGGTCGCGGCGACCCCGAAGCGCTGTCCGACCTGCTCGGTCGCGAGTGACACGACCCAGGCTCCTCCCGCCAACGCCAGACCGGCTATGACGAAGGCGATGACATCCGAGATGCCGCTGACGTAACGAGCGATCCCTGCCGCCACGGTCAACACGGCGACGACCACCAGGCCGACGCCCTCGGTGCGAGAGAGGCCGAGCAGCGAGCCCTACCTGCCGGTCATCACGGTGTCGTCGTCACGGTAGGCAGGCGCACAGCAGCAGAGCAGCACCAGCGGCTCTTGACCGGTGTTCCACAGCTTGTGCGGGGTTCCGGGTGTGATCACGACACAGTCTCCGGCTCCAATCGTGTCCTCGGAGTCCCCCAGGCGCATCCGGCCGTGGCCTTCCAGGAAGTAGTAGAGCTCCTCGGCCTTAGGGTGATAGTGCTCGGCGGTTTCGCCCCCGGGCTCGAGCGTCGCCTCGGCGAGACTCTGGTGACGCGCCGGCGTCCACGCCGGCCCCGCCAGCTCCCGGATCGCCGACCCGTCGGCGGTGATGAACGACTTCAGCTGCTCGAGGTTGGCCTTCTCCATCGACTTATTTAACCCGCTCGAAGTCGCCCGTTTCGATGTCCCGGGCAACCTGCTCGTCGATCTGGTGCTCGCTCGTGTCGGGGTCGGCGCTGCGCAGCTCGGTCGCTCGCAGCCCCTTGAACTTGAAGATCTCGAGCACGTAGACGAGATAGAAAGAGGCGGCCAAGCAGGCGATCGCGAGCACGACCAGCAGCGCGACCCACACCGGCTGGTGCAGGTGATGATGGGGGATGATCCGCAAGGCCACCGCCAGCAGGGCCATCAGTAGCGTCCAGCCGTACAGGTAGGCGACCGTCTTGCGCTGCGAGAAGCCGATCCGCGCCATCCGGTGGTGGAAGTGGTTGGCGTCGGCCGACCACGGCTTGCGCCGGTACTTGAGGCGCTTGGCGACCACGAAGCCCGTGTCCAGGAACGGGATCGCCAGGACCACGAGCGGGACGACCAGGGCCACGACCGCATTGGTTTTCAGCGTGCCCGCCACCGCGGCCGTCCCCAGCAGATATCCGAGCAGGTTGGCTCCGGCGTCACCCATGAACACCGAGGCGGGATGGAAATTGTGAAACAGGAAGCCCAGGGCCGCCCCCGCCGTGAGCGCCGCCAGGATCGCCGCCCCGCTGACCCCGAGGTCAAACGCGATCACCGAGAAGGCGATCCCGTCGATCATGCAGATGCCCGCGGCCAGCCCGTCGACGCCGTCTGAGAAGTTGACGACGTTCATCAGGCCGACCAGCCAGACGACCGTGAGAAACCCGCCGGCGTTGGGGAACTGCAGCGCCCCCACGAACGGCAGCGTCACGTCGGTGACCACCGCTCCGGACTCCACAGCGATGAGCGCGGCGACGATCTGGCCGACGAGCTTGACGAGCGGTGGGAGGTCCCGGATGTCGTCGATCGCCCCGATGATCGCGATCAGGCAGGCCCCAGCCAGCACGCCCCAGGTGTAGACCGTGCCCCCGGCCCCTGCGGCGTGGGCGGTTCGCGGCAACTGGATCGTGTCCGGCATCCAGATCGCCGCCGCGACGAGCACGGCGGCGAGAATCGCCAAACCCCCCAGGAGCGGGGTCTCGCGGACGGCCAGCCCCCGCTCACGCGGCCTGTCGACGGCACCGATTCGGCGCGCCAGTCGTGCCGCAAGCGGCGTCAGTGCCCACGCGATCACCGCCGCGACCGCGAACGAGAGCACGGCATCCCAGTAGCGCATGCTCGACGAAGCATGTCAGCTGTCCCTGACTGCAGGCGCTCGCCTTCCTTCAGCCGCCCGGCTGCGGCTGCGCCAGCGCCTGCGCGATCCTCACCGCGACGGCCACCGGCTCGTGCTCGAGCTGGCGCCACGTCACCCGGATCACCCGGTAACCCGCAGCGGTCAGAACCTGGTCGCGCTTGCGGTCGCGCTCGAACGCCGCCCGGTGCCCGTGGAAGCGGTGACCGTCGACCTCCACCACGAGCTTCTCCGCGCGCCACAGGAAGTCGACCTCGTAACCGTGGAGACGAACGTTCGTCATCGGCCGTGGGAGCTCGGCTTCGTTGATCAGCGCCAGCAACAATCGCTCGGCCTTGGAGCGGGTCATCGTCGTCCTCCCTTCTGCTTCTCGGAGGCTCCGTAGCCAAGCCACC
>JBAPXO010000351.1:0-6527 GCA_049284255.1 Solirubrobacteraceae bacterium
GTCCATGTAGGCGTAGGACTTGATGGCCTTGACGAGGTGGCTCATCTGCTCGGTCGACTGGCTGAGCTCGGCGGCCAGCTTGCGCGCCGACAGTCCGGCCGCGATCCAGCGCAGCGTCGCCGAGGCCGCATCCCCGGCGATCTCGATTACCTCTTCGACGAACGCTCGATCCACGCCGGCCGCGGCCAGTGGCTCTGACAGCGTCCAGCCATCGGGCACGTCGAGCTCGGCCAGGAGATCTGAGAGCTCGTCCTCGGCGTCGGCGGCGTCGAGCCCCGAGAGCTCGGGGCGCGCGGCGCCGTTCTCGAACGCCCGCGCCTGCAGCGCGACGAGCTTCTCGGCGTCGCCGCGCTCGATACCCGACTCCACGAACAGCCCGACGGTCTCGGCGAGCACGACCAGCGCCTCTGACAGGTCGCCGGCTGCACGGCGCGCGGCCGCGGCGGGATTGTTGAGCTCGTGCGCGAGCCCGGCGGCCATCGTGCCCAGCGACTCCAGACGCTCGCGCTGCTGCTCGCGGGCCGTGAAGCGTCCGATCACGGGCCGCATCTGGCGCATCGCGCGCCGGAACACCGGTCGCTGGGTTCGCGTCAGCTCGATGAAGTCCTCGGCCGGCACCAGCGCCAGGCGGACATCGGTGTCGGCGCGCATCGTGATCACGCTCGGGCCCTCGATCAGCGTGGGGATGGCTCCGATCCAGGTGGGCGCTAGCTGGTAGCCCAAGGGATCGGAGACGGCACCATCCCGGGCGAGCATCTGGATCCGGCCGTCGAGCAGAAGCGTCACGCCGTGCCCGACCGTCCCCTCCTCGACGATCGTCTCGCCGGCGGCGTACTCCTCGATCACCGCCACCCGCGCCCAGGGCTCGAGCTCGGAGTCGCCGAGCTCGGTGAAGAGATCGATCGCGCGCAGCTCGTCGACGGTGGGGTGGCTCATCCTTCGGCCAGGTATTGATGGATCAGCGAGACGGCCATCGAGCCCTCCCCGACGGCGCTGGCCACTCGCTTGATCGACCGCGAGCGCACGTCGCCGGCGACGAAGACGCCCGGAACGCTGGTCTCCAGCGGCTGGGGCTCGCGGGTGAGCGGCCACCCGTGGTCGCGGACGTCAGGACCGGCGAGGATGAACCCCCGCTCGTCGCGCGCGACGACGCCATCGAGCCAGTCGGTGCGCGGCAGCGCGCCGATGAAGATGAAGCAGGCGTCGACGTCGACCTCGCGCTCCTCGCCATCGCTGTCGCGCAGCGACAGGCGCTTGAGGCGGCCGTCCTCGCCGCCGGCGCCGATCGCCTCGGTCCGCGTCAGGACCTCGACATTTTCCAGCTCGGCGATCTGCTCGATCAGGTAGTGCGACATCGACTTGGTCAGCGAGTCCGCGCGGACGAGCATCGTGACCCGGCTGGCGTAGCCGCTGAAGTAGACGGCGGCCTGGCCGGCCGAATTGGCTCCGCCGATGACCACGACGTGCTGGTCAGCGCACGACCGCGCCTCGGTCAGGGCGGCGCCGTAGTAGACGCCCGCGCCCGTGAAGTCGTCAAAGCCGGGCGCGGGCATACGGCGGTAGGCGACACCCGAGGAGACGAGCACGGTGTTGGCGCTGAGCTCGACGCCGCCCGTGAGCTCGACGATCCGTCCGGCGCCCTCCACGCGTAGCGCGGTCGCGTCAGAGACCGTCAGCAGCTCGGCACCCAGGCGCCGGGCCTGGGTGGTGGCCCGGCGGGCGAGGTCGGAGCCCGACAGACCGGACGGGAAGCCGAGGTAGTTCTCGATGCGGCTCGATTGACCGGCCTGACCGCCCGGGGCCTCGCTCTCGACCATGACCGTACGCAGGCCCTCCGAGGCGCCGTAGACGGCAGCGGCAAGCCCGGCAGGCCCTCCGCCGACGATCACCAGGTCGTAATGGCGTGCCGACGGCTGGGTGGTCACCCCCAGTCGCTCGGCGAGCTCGAGCACCGAGGGTCGCTCGAGCACCGAGCCATCCTCGAGCAGTGCGACGGGCAGGCGCTCGTCGGGGACCCCGGCCACGGTGAGCAGGTCCCGGGCCTCGCTGTCGCGCTCCACATCCAGCCAGCGGCCCGGAATGCGGTTGCGGGCCATGAAGTCACGCAGGTCGTGGGTGTCCTTGGAGAAGCGATGTCCGATCACCCGCACGCCCCCCGACTCCAGCGCCGCGCCCGCCTCCCAGGTCTCGAGCAGGTCTCCGACGACGGGATAGAGCTGCTCCTCGGGCGGGTCCCAGGGCTTGAGCAGGTAGTAGTCGAGCGAGACCTCGTTGATGGCGGCAATCGCCGCCTGCGTGTCGGCGTAGGCCGTCAGCAGCACCCGCTTGGCCTCCGGGTAGATCTTGCGCGCCTCGACCAGGAGCTCGGTTCCCTCCATCCCGGGCATGCGCTGGTCGGCGACGACCAAAGCCAGTCCATCTCCACGCCGGCGCAGCTCACGTAGCAGCTCGAGCGCCTCGGCTCCCGAGCCCGCGCGCAGGATCCGGTAGTTCTCCCCGAAGCCGCGGCGCAAATCCCGCGACACGGCTGCGAGCACGGTTGGTTCGTCGTCGACAGCGAGGATCGCCGGGCGCCGGTGCTCGGTCGCCGGGGAAGCCACTAGCAGTGGGTTCCGGTGGAGCCCACTAGCTCAGCATCGGCGACGGAGGAATCTGAGTCGTGCCCGTGATCTGCGGGATGACCATGGCCAGATCGTCGACAAAGCACCAGCACCACTCCTCGCCGGGCTCCAAGGAGCGGATCAGGGGGTGAGAATCAGCTTCGGCGTGGCGGGTGGCGTGCCGGTTGGGCGAATCGTCGCAGCAGCCGACGTGCCCGCATTCCAGGCAGATGCGCAGGTGAAGCCAGACGCCGCCTTCGCGCAGGCAGTCCTCGCAGCCGTCGACCGAATCCGGCAGCTCAGTGACCACGATCGTGTTCAAGTGGGTGCAGGTTGGTTCCTGGTGGCTCATCTTCTGAGCATCGCAAAGTCGTCAAGTGCCTCGGCCGACGGGAAGCTCACGCCGCCGTCGACGCGGACGCCGACCCGCTCACCGACGCGGGGCGCGGGTAGGGGCGCGACCGTGAACAGCCGCCCGTGCTCGAGCTCGAGCTCGAGCCGCACGCCGTCTTCGAGCGCGACCGCCCGGACCACGCGCGCCTGCAACGGGCCGGAGCGCTCCAAGTGGACGTGGGGCGGGCGGGTGAGCAGCGTCTCACCGGCCCGGGTCAGGGTCCCGTCGTATCCCAAGAAGCGTGCGACGACCGCGCTCGGCGGGCGCTCGAGGAGCTGGCGCGGAGGACCCTGGGCGACGAGTCGGCCATCGATGAGGACGAGCAGGCGGTCGGCGAGTGCCCACGCCTCGGCGCGATCGTGGACGACCACGAGCGTCGCCCGAACGTCCGAACGCAGCGCCGAGGCCGCGTCCTCAAGCAGGTTGGCGCGGGCCTCGACGTCGAGGCCGGCGAAGGGCTCGTCGAGCATCAGGATGTCGGGTGCCACGGCGATCGTGCGCGCCAGGTGCACGCGCCGGCGCTCCCCGCCCGACAGCGAAGCCGCGGGTCGATTGATCAGGTGGCCGGCGCGCATCGTCTCAAGCGCCGCGGTGGCGCGGGCGGTGCGCTCCGGGCGAGGGACGCCCCACCACGACAGGGCGAGCGTGATGTTGACGAGCACCGTGCGGCGAGCGAGGTCGGGTGACTGGAGGGCGATTCCGATCCGGCCATGGCGCTCGATCTCTCCCGATGATGGCGCGAGCCCCCCGCCCATAGCCTCGAGGAGGGTGCTCTTGCCGGCGCCGTTGGGTCCGAGCAGAGCGACGACCTCTCCAGCGGCGAGTTCGAGGTTCACGTCGTGCACGACCTCGCGCCGGTCCCGGTGCACGCTCACGTGCCGGCAGCGCAGCAGCGTCGCCCCGGCGGCGGCCCCGACGTCTTGATTGGGATCGGGCGCCGGGGTCACGTCACCGGCCGGAAGCGCAGGCCCAGCCCTCCGCTCTGCTGCTGGAGCAGGCCCAGGCCGCACATCAGGATCAGGATCATCGCGATCAGCACGATCGCAATGGCGACCGCCTGGGAGTAGTAGCCGCCGTTGACCTCGTACAGAGTGGCGCTCGCCAGGGTTTGGTCATAGCCGTAGGTGTTGCCGCCCACGATCGCGATGGCCGCGACCTCCGACAGGGTCGAGCCCAGGGCCGCGATGATTGCCGCCACGACGCCAACTCGGGCCTCGCGGAGCGCGAGGATCGAAAGCTGCAGTCGCCCAGCGCCCAGCATCCTGGCCTGCGAGAGCAACCCCGGTGGCAGTCCCTGGATGGCCGCAGCCGTCAGCGCCACGGTGTAGGGCAGCGCGAGAATCGTCTGGGCGAGGAAGACCGCGCGCCTGGTGAGCAGTATCTCCAGCGACCCCAGCGGCGCCTGCCGGGAAAGGAGCAAATAGAGAGTCACTCCCGCGAGCGCGGGGGGCAGGCCGAGGCTGGCATTGGCCAGAAACCGCAGCGTGGTGCGCCCGCGGAAGCGTCCCAGGCCGATGATCAACCCGATCGGGACACCAATGACCGTGGCCACCGCCGTGGCGATCGCCGCGACCTGCAGGGTGAAGCCGATGATGCTCAGCAGGAAGGGATCCCCGTGCACGATCAAAGGGATCGCGGCTTTGAATATGTGCCAGTCGTAGTTCACGACGCGCTCGTTCGGAAGCGCAGGCGGAGGCCTCCGCTGCGCTGCTGGATGACGGTCAGGCTGGCGATCAACGCCAGCACCATGAGTCCGAGCACGAGCGCGATCGCCGTCTCGTAATAGTCGTTGGCCGTGTAGGTGAAGTTGGCCAGCAGCGCGCTCGCCAGCGTCTCGTCGTGGCCCTCGAAGTTGCCGCCGACGATGATCACCGCCCCCACCTCCGAGACGGCGGCCCCGAGCGCCGCGATCACTGCCGCCATCACGCCGACCTTGGCCTCACGCAACGCGAGCACGGAGAGCTGGCTACGGCCCGCTCCCAGCGCACGGGCCTGGTTCAGCAGCCCGGGACCCAGACCCTGGATCGCGGCCGGCGTGAGGGCCACGATGTACGGCAGAGCCAGGATTGTCTGCACGACGTAGACGCCGCGCAGCGTGTACTCGATCCGCAGCGAGCCGAAGGGTCCCTGCGGGACGAGGAGCATCAGAACGACGATGCCCACCACCACCGGGGGCAGCGCCAGGCTCGCGTTGGCCAGCAGCTGAAGAGCGCGCCGCCCGCGGAAACGCCCCAGAGCAAGCGTGAGGCCGATCGGCAGGCCGATTACGAGGGCGAGCGCAGTGGAGACGATCGCGACCCTGATCGTGACCCAGATCAGACTCATGATGTAGGGGTCTCCGTGGACGAGCAGCGGGATCGCCCCGCGCAGCTGCTGCCACAGGTAGCTCATCCCGAGCCGGCCGCCTCTTAGTGGGTTGCCTTGCCCGGAGCCTGCTGCACGTACACCAGCTGCCCGTTGGCGAGGCGGTAGACGACCCCCGCCTGGGTGCCGCGGCCGATCGTGCGGGCACCGGGCTTGGGCAGCGGCGCGACTGTCTGCCCCGGCTGGATGTAGATCTGCTTTGCCGTCTTGGCGTGTAGGCCCTGGCGAGTGATGGTCCCCGCGAGGTGCAGCGATGAGAGTGCGGCCAGCAGGAAGGCGACCGACAGGACGATGCCGAGGTCGAACAGGTTGACCAGGCCGTCAAGCGGGTCCCCGGCGCGATCCTCGCGGCGTCCGGCGTGGGGAGTGACGTTGATCATGCTTGGGCTCCGATGGTGGGGACGGGAGCAGGCTGCGGCCGCGGGTCGGTGATCACGGCCGCCAGGTACTGGAGGTCTGAGAGGTCCTGGCCGTACATGCGATCTCGGGTCAGCGACAGCGCGAAGGCGACGGCGCCGATCAGCAGCCCCACGACGGTCACCGAGAAGGCGAGGCGCAGATCGTGGCTGAGCGCTGAGGTGTTGCCGTTGGCGAGACCCGTGAGCGCTGGAGAGAGCGGGATCAGGGTCCCCATCAGCCCCAGCGCCGGACCTGCGCGGACGAGCAGCCGGGTCCGCGCCAAGCGCCGCTGGGAGTCGAAGTCGAAGTCCGCCAGCGCCTTGTTGATCTGATGCTCGGCTCCGGGCTCACCCGCGTGTTCGACGATGAACTCGAGCGTGTGCGTCATCTGGGTGCTGCGCTCGACGTCGCGCACCGCCTGCTCGGCCGCCGGCCGGTCGCCGGCGAGCACCGCCTGCCGGGCGCCCTCGGCCGCTAGCGACAGCGCCGCGAAGCTCCTGCGGCTGCGCCCGTAGAGCTCGACGCCGAATCGACCCAGCTCGAAGATCACGGCCGCCAGCGCGAGCAGAGCCAGGATCAGCACCGGGACCTCGAGCGCGCTGGCGATGTGGAAGATCGCCTCGTCGATGTCGTGGGTGCTCAGCGCGAAGAGGTTCACTTCGGCGATGGTGCCATGAGTCGGTGCTCTAGCGCTGAGCGCGCGGCCGCCAGCGGCGACGCCCGCGCAGCTCCCGTCCGGCCCCGAGTCCCAGGAGCAACAGGATCACGAG
>JBAPXO010000352.1:0-2396 GCA_049284255.1 Solirubrobacteraceae bacterium
GCGGTGGTCCGGGCGGCGGTGGTCCGGGCGGCGGTGGTCGGGGCGGCCCAGCCCCCGGTGACGACACTCCCGCACCCGCCGGCCCCGGGTCCGAGCAGTCCAAGCCCGGCGATGCGGGTCCGGCCCAGCGCAGCGGCCGCCTGTGGGTGCCCGGTCAATAGCGACGACCAGAGGCGCCTGGGCCCTGCGGTAGCACCCGCGAGACACCGCTTGGACACCCAGGCGTACTTAGTGGCAAGCAGCACGATGTTGCGGTAGTGCGGGCACGGACGACGTTCTAGGTCTCGGCACGCTAGAGTTGCGCCCGGCTTCTGCCGGGCCTCCGCACTGTAGTCAGCGCGGCGGCCCTTTTTGATGTTGGTGATGGCGCCATCGCGCCTTTTAACTGAGAGCTTCTCCGGAGGACCTTCTTGTCTAGCTTCCTGACGCACCACGGCGTCCTGGTCGCGCTCGTGTGCGCAGCCGCCGCCATCGTTTACGGTGCCGTGACCTCGCGAGCGCTGCTTGCACTGTCGCCCGGTAACGAGCGCATGCAATCGATCTCGGCGGCCGTCCAGGAGGGCGCCCGCGCCTACCTGAACCGCCAGTACACGACGATCGCCGCCGTTGGCGTGGTCGTCTTCATCCTGCTGATTCCGCTCCAGAACATCCGCGTCGCGATCGGCTTTTTGGTCGGCGCTGGGCTTTCGGCCTCGGCGGGCTATATCGGCATGAACGTTTCCGTGCGCGCCAACACCCGTGTCGCCGAGGCCGCGCGTGGCGGCATCTCCCGGGCCCTCGACGTCGCCTTCCGGGGCGGCGCGGTGACCGGCATGCTGGTCGTAGGCCTCGCCCTGATCGGTGTCGCCGGCTACTACGGAATTCTCACCTGGATCGCCGGCGAGACCACCCGACAGGCCGTCGATGCCCTCATCGGCCTCAGCTTCGGAGGCTCCCTGATCTCGGTCTTTGCCCGACTCGGGGGCGGCATCTTCACCAAGGGCGCCGACGTTGGAGCCGACATCGTCGGAAAGATCGAGGCCGGCATCCCGGAGGATGATCCCCGTAACCCCGCGGTCATCGCCGACAACGTGGGCGATAACGTCGGCGACTGCGCCGGTATGGCGGCCGACCTGTTCGAGACCTACGCGGTCACCGCCGTCGCCGTGATGCTGCTTGGTGTCCTTACCTTCCAACAGGATGCCGCGGTCGCGGTCTACCCCCTGGTGCTCGGTGGGGTTTCGATCATCGCCTCGATCATCGGAACCTTCGCCGTGAAGTCCAGGGCCGGCAACGTCGAGCGGGCCCTTTACCAGGGGCTGATCGTCTCCGGTGGTCTGGCCGCGCTGATCTTCATCCCGGTCACCTACTGGCTGATGCACGGACTCACGCTCAACGGCGGCGCCCTCGCGCCCAAGTGGTGGCATTACTATCTGTGCGCGCTCATCGGTCTGGTCATCACTGCCTGCCTGTTCGTGATCACCGACTACTACACGTCGACGCGCTTCTCGCCGGTGAAGTCGACGGCCAGGGCATCGCAGACCGGCCACGCCACCAACATCATCCAGGGCCTCGCCCAGGGCTACCAGGCCACGGCGCTCCCCGCGGTCGTGATCGCGCTCGGCATCTTCGGCGCCTGGAAGCTCGGCCACGGCATCTACGGCATCGGCGTCGCGGTGATGGCGCAGCTCTCGCTGACGGGCCTGATCGTCGCACTCGACGCCTTCGGGCCGATCACCGACAACGCCGGCGGGATCGCCGAGATGGCGGAGCTCCCCGAAGAGGTCCGCAACATCACCGATCCGCTGGACGCCGTCGGCAACACGACCAAGGCGGTCACCAAGGGCTACGCGATCGGCTCGGCCGCCCTGGCTGCGCTGGTCCTGTTCGATGCCTTCAAGCAGGAGTTGATCGGCCGCGGAGTGTCGGCCAACTTCGATCTCAGCAACCCGCCGGTCCTGATCGGGCTGCTCGTCGGGGGCCTCATGGTCTACCTGTTCGTCGCGCTCTCGATGGAGGCCGTCGGCCGCGCCGGGGGTGCCGTCGTGGAAGAGGTTCGTCGCCAATTCCGGGAGAAGCCCGGGATCATGGACGGCAGCGAGCTCCCCGAGTACGGGACCTGCGTCGACATCGTCACCAAGTCCGCGCAGCGGGAGATGATCCTTCCCGCCCTGATCCCGATCGTGATCACCGTCATCGTCGGGGTGATCAGCGTTCAGGCGCTGGGCGGTCTGCTGATCGGAGTAATCGTGGTCGGCCTGTTCATGGCGGTCTCGATGACCGCGGGTGGCGGCGCCTGGGATAACGCCAAGAAGCTGATCGAGGACGGCGCGTTCGGCGGCAAGGGCTCGGAAGCTCATGCCGCCTCGGTGACCGGAGACACGGTCGGCGACCCGTTCAAGGATACGGCCGGGCCG
>JBAPXO010000353.1:0-4971 GCA_049284255.1 Solirubrobacteraceae bacterium
ACTACATGCTCCTCAACTACTTCGAGCACAAGGATCAGACCGACCTCTGGGGTCCGACCCAGATCAGCGCGGTGATCCAGCACCCCAACCCCGCCAACCCGGTGACGTTCACGACCGCGATCCCCAACTCGGGGGTCGCCGACCGCGATTGTCCCGACGTCCCCTCCTCGCAGGTCTTCAACCCCCAGACCAATCCCCACGGCGTGCGCTGCACGCTTGAGGACTACATGGTCAACCTCTTCGGCACCAACCCGGCGACCGGGTACGCGAACCGGCCGTTTGACAACGTCGGGATCCAGTACGGACTCGACGCCCTGCGCACCGGCGCGATCACCGCCCAGCAGTTCGCCGACCTCAACGCTCACCTCGGTGGCCTCGACATCAACGGCGACTTCGAGTCCCAACGCAGCCAGGCCGACCAGATCGCGCTCCAGCGCGCGTACACCGACGGCGCCGTCGACACCGCCTCCAACCTCAACGACGTCGCGATCATCGACCTCCGCGGCCCCGACCCCGGGGCGTTCCACGACGTCTACCGGACCTACGCCATGCGTGACCGGCTGCTGCGCAACTTCGGGACGGCCGCCAACCAGATCCTGTGGCAGGGCCCGGCTCCGCTGATCGGGGATCCGACCTTCTCCGACGCCGCGGTGTTCGCGATGGACGGCTGGCTGGGCAAGGTCAACGCCGACCATCGCGGCATCCCGCTTTCGCAGAAGATCATCCAGGACAAGCCCGACACGCTCTCTGACCGCTGCACCGACGGCAACGGCAACGACGTCCCGTTCGAGACTTGCCAGGAGACCGTCCAGGCCTACGGAACGCCGCGCTTCGGCGCCGACGAGCCCAAGACCGACGACGTCCTCAAGTGCCAGCTCAAGCCGCTGGATCGCTCCGATTATCCGGTGACGTTCACCGACGCCCAGTGGGCAGAAATGCAGCAGGCCTTCCCGAGCGGGGTCTGTGACTACTCCAAGCCCGGTGTCGACCAGGGCCCGACGACGCCCTGGATGACCTACCAGACCTCCAGCGGCCACGTCATCTACGGCGGTCGTCCCCTGGGTCCGGCACCGGTCTCTGAGCCCTTCGGGCCGGGGTGCCCGGTCGCGACCGGGCGGCTGACGGGCAGCCGTCTCGGTCTGGCGAGGCTGGGGATGACGCGTAAGGGCGCCCGCCGCGCGTACACCAAGAGCTCCACTCGGGGTCGCCGATCCATGGACTTCTTCTGCCTGACCCCCAACGGGGTGCGCGTGGGCTACGCCTCCAAGGCGCTGGTGCGCCGGCTCCCCAAGCGCCAGCGCCGTCAGCTTCAGGGTCACGTGGTGTTGGCGCTGACCGCCAACCGCCATTACGCGCTCCGGGGCGTGTACCCGGGCACTCGTCTGGCGCGCGTCAAGCGGCGGCTGCGGGTGGGCCGCCCCTACTACGTCGGGCGAAACAACTGGTACCTGGCCCGCGACGGGAGTCGCCGGGCGATCATCAAGGTGCGCCATGGCGTGATCGAGGAGATCGGGATCGCCAACAAGACACTTACTCACAACCGGGCAGCGGCACGGCGCTTCCTGCGCAGCTTCGACTGAGCCCGGGGTAGCCACGCCCCGGCGACTCAGCCCAGCGCGGTCACCCGGGCGTTGGGAAGGGCCTTGATCAGCGCGTCGGTGGCGACCGCGAATACGTCGTGGGGCGTGCCCGCCGCCGCCCACACCGTGTCAAAGCGTCGCAGCGATTCGTCGATCGTCGTCGGCAGGTCGGTGTCGTGCCCGAGCGGCGGGATGCCGCCGATCGAGAACCCGGTGATCGCCCGCACCTGCTCGGCAGGGGCGCGGGTCAGCCCCAGCCGCTCGGTGTCAACGCGGCGGTCGCCGGCGCACAACACCATCACTGGGTCGCCCTCGCGCAGGAACACCAGCGACTTGACTATTTGTCCGACCTCGACCCCGAGGGCGGCCGCGGCCAGCGCCGCGGTGCGCGCCGAGTCACTCAGCGTCCGGACCTCGATCTGAAGTCCGCGCTCCTGCAGTCGCTGGGCCAGACGGGCCGCCGTCGGATGCATGGGGCAGAAGCTAGCGTCCCGAAACGGAAGAGCTCTGCCCTGCGATGAGGCGGCGTGAGACGAGGATCACTGTGGCGAGCGGCGCGAGCACGAGCAAGGGCAGCCAGCCGCGCGCGTGGGCGATCAACAGGGCGGCGCCGGCTGCTCCGATCGCTGCCATGACGATGATCCCGAGCCCGCGCCAGTGCCCACTGGACCACTCGCCGCTGCGCACCGCCTCGAGCAGGCCGGTCAGGGTGCCGGTCAGGTAGGTGGTCGAGATCGGGCCCAGCCTGCGCACGGCGGTGCTTTGCACGCCCATCGCGCCGGCGACGACGGCGAGCAGCAGCGCCTGGGTGACCCGACCGGGTCGCGCCCCGGCGAGCTCCCAGCCGATTGCGAACACGATCAGGAGCGCGAGATCCACGGACAGGACGAGGCTGGCGCCCAGCGGCCACACCGGATCGCCGTCGGCACGGGAACGCCGCGGCGCGGCCACGAGCACGCCAAGCGCGTAAGCGCCCAGTGCACAACCGCTGAACAGCGCCGACCGTCCGTCGCCGCGCGCGACGCTCACGCCCAGGAGCACGAGGTTGCCGGTGATCACGCTCGCGAACACGTGGCCGAGAGCGATGAAGGCGGTGGCATCGACCGCGCCCGAGGTCGTCCCCAGCGCCACCAGCAGCACATCGCGGGAGCGCTCGGCGGGCAGCGATTTCACCGGGGAGCGATACCCGGCCGTCACCAGGTGCAACCCCTTCCAGGCGATGGACGAACCCGGCCAGGCGTAGAATCGCGCCCCATGGAAGCGGCCACCGCCCTGCCCGGCTCGCCCGCCCGTGAGCTCCCCAGCGACAAGGCACCCCGGATCGTCGAGGCGATGCGTGCCAGCGTCGCGACCCGAGGGATCGCCGCCTCGACGTTTGACCACGTCGCGCGTGAGGCGGGCGTCTCGCGCGGGCTCTTGCACTACTACTTCGGCACCAAGGAGCGGCTGCTGGTCGAGGTCGTGCGCCGCGAGTGCGAGGTCCGCGGCGAGTCGCTCGATCAGGCGGTATCGCAAGCTGCCAACGCCGACGAGCTGATCGACGCCCTGGTGCGCAGCCTCGAGGAGATCCTGGGGGAGGGGACGAGCGCCATGGTCACCTTCTACGAGCTGCTGATGCTCGGGCAGCGCAACGACGAGATCGCGCTCGAGCTCGCCGAGCTCGCCCGGAGCACCCGCGCCCGCCTCGCCGATGCCCTGCGAGCCCGCAGCCAGGGCGGAGGGTTCGAGCTGCGCGCGGACCCTGACGCCGTCGCCAGCTTCCTGTTCGCGCTCGCCGACGGGGTCACCATCCGTCGTCTCTCAGAGCCCGGCCTCGACATGCGGCCGCTCATGGACCAGGCGGTCACCGCAGCGCGCGCGCTGCTGGCGTGACACCGCCCTCGGGGCGGTCATGCGCCGTCTAGTCGTCGTCGGGGTCCTCGTCATCCTCGTGCTCGTCTTCGGGGTCGGACAGCTCGTCCTGCCCGGCCTGGCCGCCAACCGCCTGCGCGATCAGCTGTCGGCCAACGGACAGGTCCGGTCGGTCTCGGTCAGCGCCTTCCCCGCGATCAAGCTGCTCTGGCACCACGCCGACAAGGTGGTGATCTCGCTCGGCGACTATCGGCTGGCACCCAGCCGACTCGGATCCAAGCTCGGCCAGGCCTCGGATGTCGGCTCGCTGAACGCCTCGGCGGCCGAGTTTCAGACCGGGCTGCTGACGCTGCGAAACGCCTCCCTGGTCAAGCACGGGAACGAGCTCTCGGCCCACGCGACGGTCACCGAAGCTGACCTGCGATCCGCGCTTCCCATCCTCCAGTCCGTCACCCCGGTGAGCTCCAGCGATGGACAGATCACCCTCCAGGGGACGGCGAGTCTGTTCGGAGTCTCCGCCACCGTGGATGCCGCCGTCCGCCCTCAGGACGGAAATCTGATCGTGGCTCCGAACGTGCCCTTCGGTGCTCTCGCGACCCTCACCGTGTTCTCCGATCCGCACATCAGCGTCCAGAGCGTCTCGGCGACGCCGGTGCCGGGCGGATTCAACGTCCAGGGCACGGCGCAACTGCACTAGCCGTCGAGTTGTTAACGGACCGGCGCTCGTACGCAACCGGGCGCGGAGAATGGATGAAATGAGCGACGCGCCGAAGTTCACCCGGCGCGCGGCGCTGAGCGGCTTTGCCGCCGCCGGCGCCGGAGCGCTGATCGGGCCTGCGGCAGCCCGGGCGGGAGTCACCGCCTCGTCCTCCCCCGCCGGGGGAGCCGGGACGCGAGTCTTCACCGAATGGGTCGGGCGCCTGGCCGGCGCCTCGCCGGTGCTCACCCCGCGGCGGGCCTTCTGCTTGGCTGGTCTGCAGTGGTCGGCGCCGGCGGGGGCTCGCATCCAGATGCGCACCCGGTCAGCGGGCGGAGGCTGGGGCCCGTGGGCGCTGGCCTCGGTCCGGGGCCATGACGGCGACGGCATTGCCGGCGGGCGCGGTCAGCGCTTCGGCGAGCCACTGTGGTCCGGGCACGCCGACCAGCTGCAGCTGCGCAGCCCAGAGCCAGTCGCCGGGGTCCGGATCCACTTCATCGCGGCCGCCTCGCCGCTGGCCGGCTCGGCGGCGCTACCCCTGGCGGAATCGGCGGGGCCGCCCCTGGCCCAATCTGCGGCGCTGCCCCTGGCCACCCCGAGCCTGCCCGCAGGGCTGCAGGGCCAGCCGCCGATCATCTCCCGCTCGGCCTGGGCACACGGCCGCGGCGTCCAGCATGGCCCGTACTACGGCAAGGTCAGGCTCGCGTTCGTCCACCACACCGATAACCCCAACGGCTACTCGGCTGCCGAGGTTCCGTCCGTGCTGCTGGCGATCTACGACTACCACCGCTACGTGCGTGGCTTCTACGACATCGCTTACAACTTCATCATCGATGCCTATGG
>JBAPXO010000354.1:0-10391 GCA_049284255.1 Solirubrobacteraceae bacterium
GCGATGATCACCGCGACCAGCCACTACGACTTCCACGAGACCTTGCAACGGTTGCTCGACGCCCTGGAACATCATCAGCTGACGGTATTCGCGCAGATCGACCATGCCGGCGCGGCACGGGCGGCCGACCTCGTCCTCGCCGACGAGCAGGTTGTCGTCTTCGGGAGCCCCAAGGCCGGAACGGTGCTCATGCAGACCGATCCGAGGGTGGGAATCGATCTGCCCCTCAAGATCCTCGTCTGGCAGGGCGGCGACGGAGTGCTCGTGGGCTACAACGACCCCCTCGAGCTGGCGGACCACTACGACATCTCCGAGCATCGCTCGACGCTCGAGGCGATGTCCCAGCTCTTGGCTCAGCTCGCCGAGCAGACGACTACCTAGGACTCGCTGCCGCTAGCCGGATCGCGCGCCGGCGGTCGGAGCTCGGGAAGGTTGTCGGGCATGTGGCGTCTGGAAGACCGATATGCCACCAACCACTGGAGTCCGTTTTGAGCTTGACCACGGTCAGACCCTCTGATGCCGGCGCTCGGTCCGCCGGGCAGCCTGAGCTCCCCAGCCCGATCAGCGAAGCGACGGCGCGGCTGCTTGGCTCGCTCGGCATCGCGGCGATCGCCGTGATCCACATCCTCGATGCCCCCGGCACCTATCAGAGTCCTGGCACCCGGTACATCTTCTGGCTGTACATGGCCGTCATCGTCGGCGCCATCCCGGTGATCGGGCTGCTCCTGCACTGGCCCTCGCGGCTGGCATGGGCGGCCGCTGCCGCGCTCGCTCTCGGTCCGCTGGTCGGCTACGTGGTCAGCCGAAGCATCGGCCTGCCCGGCGACCCTGACGACGTCGGCAACTGGCTGGACACGCTCGGGATGGTGTCGCTCTTCGTCGAGGTCTCGGTCCTCGGGCTCAGCCTGACCAGGCTCGCCCTCTATGAGCGAGCCTCGTCGGCGGGCTGAGGCTCAGTGCTGCTTTGACTTCTTGTGGGGTTTGACGATCTTGATCTCGATCGTGCGCGTGATCTTGGTCGTCTTCAGACCGCCGGCCTGCTCGGAGACCGTGACGCGCACCTTGAGGCGTCCGTGACGTCCGCGCAGGTACTTGCGGCCAGCCTTGGACACACCGAATTTGATCTTGTGCGAGCCCGTCTTGGTGAGCTTGAAGTGACCCTTGGCGAGAGTAAGCGGCTTGGACTTGCCCTTCTTCTTCTTGGCCTCGGTCGCACGGTTCAGCGTGCCTTTCAGCGACTTGCCCACCGTGGTCACATCGGCCGATCCTGAGCACGGCACCTTGTTGCAGCTGAGGGTCAACGTCAGCTCATTGCCATTAGTCGAACCAGAGCCGCCGATCGTTCCCTCGGGCACGACCTTGAGGATCTCCGATCCGCAGGCAGTCGAGCTCGCCTGGTTGCCGACGGCCCCGAACATGTTGCCGCCGTCGCCGCTGTAGCGCGCGGACCAGTAGTACTTGCCGGAAGGCAGCACCGCGGTCACAGGGGTCGACGCCCCCGCTGCCCCACCGCTCACGTTGGAGCTCCCGCCGCTGAACACCTCGTGGCTGCAGCTCGAGTTCGAGTACAGGGTGTAGGTCACCGTTCCGGTGGCGTGGCTGACGCCGGCTCCGGTGATCGTCGCGCGATCGGTCTCGCCGATGGTTCCGGCAGGCACAGTTATGTCGGCACCGGATGCCGCCCCCGCCGTCTGGCTGGTGGTGAGGGTGGTGGGGGAGTTCGGCGCGACCGAGTTGGCGGCGGTGAAGTCCTGGATGTCGATGCCACCGTTGGCGCTCCAGACGGCGATGCCCTGACCGTTGCCGTCAACCGCGCTCGTGAGCCCTTGAACTGAGCCATCGCTGTCGGAGGTCAGGGTGTTGGGTCCGCTCCAAGTGTTGCCGCCGTCGTAGCTGTAGGAGAGGGCGACGTTCCCGCCCTCGCCCCCATTCAGGTAGACGGCGTACACGCCACCCAAGCGGTCCTGCTCAACCGACGGCTGCTGCTCGCCCTGGCTCGAAACTGGCGCCTCGGGCGTGTCGAAGTCCTGACTGACGTGATCGAAGCGGTGGTACACCGTCTGCTTCGTCGTGTCGTTGGATTCCAAAACGCCGAAGCCACTCGGGCCGCCATCGACGGCGGGATCCTCGACGTTGCAGTCGCCCAGGGTGATCGCCTTCTGCCAGGCGCTGTTCGCCGTTCCCGGTGAGATGTCGTAGCTGTTGGTCGAGCTCTGATCGCCGCTCCCGTAGGCGAATGCGAACCCTTCCCCGGTCGAGCATCCGAGAGGGCCATTGGAGTCGTCGGTCACGAAGACGCCGAGCACCCCGGCGTTGGCTCCGGACTCGGCGGCGAAGCCGCCCGGCTCGTTGGTGACCGGGTCGGGGTTTGAGCTGGGCTCGAGCACCGCGTACTTTTCGTCTGCCGGACAGGTCGCAAAGGAGCACTCCACCCCGGGACTCTCCTGGAAGGCGTCGAACTGCGGATTGTTGTCGGGGGTGAATCCGGCAGCGGTGTCGTAGCCGAAGCCGAGCTCGTTGCCACCCGGGACCACGACGGCTCCCAGAGGTTGGGTGTCGGCGCTGGGATTCCCGGCGGCGACCGACTTACCGCCGTTGACGGGCGTGAAGGTCGCGCCGCCGTCGGTCGACTGCCACTCCTGGTCAGGCTCGTAGTCCTGCGGGTTGGGGCCAGTCGCCCCGAAGACGTCGGCGATGATCGACGTGGTGCCGCCGTCGACGACGACCGAGACATCGTCAATGTGGGACGCCGAGGAAGCCGGGGTCAGGGTGCCGGCGTGCGAACACGCGGTCTCACCGACCGGTATGACGCAGTACTGGACAGTGTCGGGGCCGCCGGCCAGGTCCTCGGTGTTGGCCCACGCAACGTATGCGGTCCCCGCGCTGTCGACGGCGACCGATGGGTTGCCGTTGTCGATTGGGTTCGCGACCTGGACGGGCCCGGACGCAAGCGCCCCGGCGCAGAGCGCCAGCATGATCACACCGGTTAGAGCGCAGACGATCGTCATCCGCGTAGACATCCGCATCGCAGCGCGTCGACCACCGCGCAGCCGTCGTGTGCTGAGCATCGAACAACCCCCAAGTCTCGTGCGCCCGGTGCGTTCCCCGGATCCCTAAGCCGACTGTCTCACAGGCACAGTGCACCGACAAGCTGTGCAAACCAAGTCCTAACAGGGCCCACGGGCGCCGGCACCCCGCCCTCATGGAGGGGGCCGGTCTAGGTCCTGATCCCGTGCTCGAGAGCGTCCTTGACACCCGCATCGAGCGCGTTGAGGCGATACAGAGCCAGCGCCTCGGCCGACCCGAAGCGTCCTTGAGGCGCCGATCCCGGCCCGTGGTGGCAGAGCACGCAGTGCAGCAGCGCCAGGCGGCGTTCGTCATCGAGCAGGCGGGTGCTGCGCTCGCTGAGAATTCGCTCGCCGATCACGATGTGCCCGAGCAGCCGCCCTTCCTCGGTTAGCCCGATTTCGGCTCCGTAGGTGAACTCGCGGGTGCGGCCGAGGTCGTGCGTGAGCGCGGCCGTGATCAGGAGGTCGGAGTTCAGGCCGGGGTGCAGCTGGCAGGTCTCGTGGGCGAGCGTGGCCACGGCGACGGTGTGCTCGAGCAGCCCCCCGAGATAGGCATGGTGCCCGCCCCGGGTACACGGGGCTCGCCGCCACTGGGCTCGCAACCCCTCGTCGGCGAGGAGGGCTCCGAGCAGTCCCTGGTAGGAGCGGTCGTAGACCTCACCGGCGAGATGCTCCAGGAAGCCGTCGAGCTCGTCGAGATCGCGATACGCGGTCGGCAGGAAGCGGCCCGGGTCGATCGCCTCCGGGTCCTCGGCTCGTGCGATCTCCGAGATCTCGACGACCAGCTCATCGCGGAACCGCTCCACCTTGCCGCGGACGCGCACTACGTCACCGCGCTCGAAGCGCCCCGCCAGCGCGTCGGCGTTGGCAAACGCGCGCGCCGGGATCGATCCGCTGCGATCGCGCAGCTCCAGGGCGAGGTACGGCGCTCCGGTGCGAGTCGTGAGCCGATCTTTGCGCGCGCACGCGAAGAATGCGTCGACCTCCTGGCCGGGGCGCAGACCGCTGACGGCCACGATCGTGCTCTCGGAAAGCGTCATAACCTCATGATGTACGGTGAGTCGGATGCAGCCTTTGCAATGGGAACATCGCCCGGATGGCCTGCGTGCGCCAGCTCTGATCTGTGCCTTCAAGGGCTGGAACGACGCCGCCGACGCGGCCTCGAGCGCAATCCAATTCGTGGGCTCGGCGCTGCAGGCGGAGCGGTTCGCGACCATTGATCCAGAGGAGTTCTACGACTTTCAGGCCACCCGGCCGCGGACCAAGCTCGTCGACGGCCAGACGCGTGAGATCGTGTGGCCGGCGGTCGAACTCTTCGCCGCCCGCGTCCCGCGTGCTCCCCGGGATCTGATCCTGATGTCGGGCTCGGAGCCGTCGTTTCGGTGGCGCACCTTCTGTCAGCTCGTGGTCGAGCTCGCCGAGGTCCTCGGAACCCAGCTCGTGGTGACCCTGGGCGCCCTGCTCGCCGACGTCCCCCACACCCGGCCGATCTCGGTCACCGGTCTGAGCTCCGACAAGGCGCTGGTCTCACGCCTGGGACTTGCCCCGTCCTCATATGAGGGACCGACCGGAATCGTCGGGATCCTCCATGCCGCCTGCCAGCAAGCTGGCCTGCCCTCCGCGAGCCTATGGGCGGCCGTCCCGCACTACATCGCCGCCACCCCCAACCCCAAGGCCGCTCTCGCGCTGGTCCGCAAGCTCGAAGGGCTGGTCGGCGTGGCGGTGGACGGCTCAGAGCTCGAGGTGGCGTCCGCCGACTACGAGCGCCAGGTCAACGTTGCGGTTCAGAGCGATCCCGACGTGCAGGCATTCGTCGAACGACTCGAGCAGGCCGCGAGCTCCGAGGCCGACGATGAGCCGGCCTCACTGCCCTCGGGCGAGACGATCGCCCGAGATCTGCAGCGCTTTCTGCGCCAGCGCGGCGGCGAGGGCCCGCCGCCCGCCTAGGGCGAGCTCCTCAGCGCTCGGCCGCGGGGCAAACCAGGCGGTAGTCGCAGATCGAGCAGGCGCCAAACGACGGCGTGGGCTCAAAGCCCTGGGAGAGGATGCCTTCGGCGACCTCGGTTGCGACGTCGCAGACCCATTCGCCACGGTCGCCCTCGTCGGTGGGTACGGCCACCTTCTGGTCGTCGAGCAGGTAGTAGTAGGCCTGGCGAGAGGCTTCCAGCCGCCACGCCTCGCGCGCGCCAACCGCGTACAGCGAAAGCTGGACGTCGTCGGCTAGCTGGTCGGCGCTCTTGGGCCGGCCGGTCTTGTAATCGATCAGCTCGTATTCGCCGCCGGGCAGTCGGTCAACGCGGTCGACGCGTCCGCGCAGGAGGTGGGGCCCAAGCTTGAAGGTGAACTGGCGCTCGAACCACACGGGCTCGGCGGGCTCTGACTGGAAGCGCTCGTGGTACCGCGTCAGCGCCGAGGTGGCCTTGCCCCGCAGCTGGCGCTCCTCCTCGGAGTCGCCGAAGCCGCCCCGGCGCCAGCCCGCGTCCAGCAGCCCCAGCAGCTCGGGCAGGCCGGTTGTTTCGTTGGCGTGGAAGCGCTCGAGCACTTGGTGGACGAGGATCCCGAAGCGCTGGTGCAGCGTCGGCTCCTGGGGGATCCGGAACACGCGGGCGAACTTGTACTTCAGCGGGCACGTGCGGTACGTATCGATGTCGGTGGCTGAGAGGACGACGCCGTCGCCGCGCCGCGGCAGGAAGGGCTCGAGCGACGGTTCGTCGCGGGCGACGATCGCCTGGGCACGGCGCCGCGCATCCCGCTCGGCGTCCTGGAGATAGTCGTCGAGCGCCGAGGAGGTGAAGATCTCCCGCTGCTCGGCGGTGACCGCCCCCAGGATTCGCGAGTTGACGTCGTGCAGCGACTCGGCCACGCTCTGGCCTTCCGGCCGGGCTATCAGGGCGGCCAGCTTGAGCAGCTCCAGGTAGCGCACGACGGCGTGCGAGACGTCGAGATCGGTGTCGAAGCGCAGCTCGCCAAGCCGTCCTCCCGCACGCATCGTCCCTTCCAGGAGCTCATCGCGCAGCAGCCGGTAGGTCGAGTGAAGCGCCTCGGCTGGACCAAAAAGCTCCTCCTCCTTGTCTGACCAGAGCTCCCCCACGGCCGAACCTACGTCCTCCAAGGCCGGCGCCGGCGGAAGCGAACCTCCCCGATCGTCAGCCCGCGGGTAGGCGAGGACAAGGCGGCGTCGCGCCCGGCTCATCGCCACGTAAAGCTCTTGCCCGAGCGCGGCCCGCCGGTTGTCCTCGGTGTCGGGTGCAAGCTCTTCGCCCAAGAGCTCGTCGGGTATCCGCTCGGGCGCCGGTGTAGCCACGCCGGCATGGAGGCCGATCACGTAGACGTGGTCAACCTCCAGACCGCCTGCCGCCGCCCAGCTCAGAACCTGGACCGAGGCGGCACCGGCGAGCTCGGGCTCCTCCTGCTCGCGAAGCCCGAAGTCGGCGACCGCCGCCACTGAGCGCGCGAATTCCCGCGGGGTCGCCTGCGGCGCGCGGCCCACGAAGGCAGCGGCCAGCTCGCCGAAGCTCGCCAGTGCGCGCAGCCGCTCGACGACGTCGGATTGGGCCGCGAACAGTTGCTGGCGCCGCAGTCCGAGACGCTCGATCAGCCGGTGGACGTACAGATCGGGGCGGCTGGTGTCGATCGTCGTCATCGACGCCTTGTAGAGCTTGAGGAACACCCGGATGCGCTCGCGGGCCTCGGGCGGGACCTGGGGCGACTCGGTGGCCGCCGCCAGGGCGCCGACCATGTCGAGCTTGCGCCGCCTGGCGATCTGCGTGCACCGCGCGATGTCGACCGAGCGCAGCTCGATCGGCGGCCGGGCGAGCGACCGGACTACTGCCCCAGCGTCGGTGGGGTCCGCGAGCAGGCGCAGCCAGGCGAGAACGTCGCGGATCTCGGCTCGCTGAAAGAACGCGGCTTCCCCCACCAGGCGGTGGGGGATCGCCCGCTCCTCGAGAGCGACGCTGACCGCCTGCCCTTCCAAGGTGACCTCGGGCACGAGCACCGCGACCCGGCCGGGTGCCAGCCCTTCTCGTCCCACCAGCTGCTCGATGTCGACGGCCACGGCCTGGGCCTGAGAGCGCTCGTTGGCACAGCGCCAGAGCTCGACCTCCCCCGCGTCGGTCGCGGCGTCTGCAGCGTCCGATGGGTCCGACGGAGACACGTGCCGGGCGTCAGCCAGTACGGCCCGCGCCGCGCGCCAGATGCGCGGCGGGCACCGCAGGCTTCCCGCAAGCTCCACCACCCGCGCCGCCGGTGACTCGAAGCTACGCAGGCGCTCGGCGCCCGCGCCGCGGTAGCGCCGCAGGCCCGCCCCCGGGTCGCCGGCGACCGTCATGCTTGCAACCCTGAGCTCGTGGGCCAGACTCGCTGGCGCCAGATCCAGCTCCTGGGCATCGTCGATCAGCAGGTGGTCAAAGCGCTCTGCGAGCTCGGGATGGCGCCGGGTCAGGGAGAGGGCGTCGGTGATCAGATCTCCGTCGTCGCGGGCGCCCGCCTCCTCGAGCAGGCGCTCGTGGGTCCGGTACACCGCGGCGAACTCACGCTCCACCGGCGCGGCCGAGTTTTCGGCCTCGCTCAGTCCGTCGGCCCAGCGCCAGTAGTCCGAGGCGCTAACGAGCTCGCCCTTGAGGCGATCGATCCGGCGTACGAATCCGCCCAACAGCGCGTTCGGACGACCACCGAAGTCGTGCTGCTGGAGCGAGAGTTCGTCGATGCGGTCGACCAGCATGGCCAGCCGGTCACCGGGGGTGAGAATTGACTCAAACGGATCACGCCCACCCCATCCCCCGGATCCGGCCGCTCGCAGAAGCAGCGCGGCGAGCTGCGCAGGCGTCAGGACGAAGAGCTGCTCATAGCCGGTCTCGAGCTCGACCTCCAAGTGCTCGCGCAGCGCCAGCGCCCGTGCGCTCGTCGGAACCAGGGCCACGATCCGCTCCGGCGCGCTCCCATGCGCTACCAGCCAGCGAAACCGTCGCTGCACCACGAGCGTCTTACCCGAGCCCGCTCCTCCGATCACGATCAGGCGTCGCTCCTCGTGCGTGACGGCCTCCCGCTGGACGTCGCTCAGACCGTCGAGCGGCCGTTCGGAACCCGCGCCATCGGAGAGCAGGTCAAGGTCGGTCGGCGGAGCGCTGCGTTCGGGCTCACTCACCGTCTGACAGCATAGGTCGAGCATGGACTCGACCCGCACGGCACTCGACGTGGATTGGCTGGGTGTCTGTCGCCGCGCGGTGACGGGCCTGCAGTCGCTGCTCGATCAGAGTCCGAGCACCGCCGAGCGGGTTCGTGAGACGGGCACCCGTGGAAGCGGCGGAGACCGCACCCTGGTGCTCGACAGCTCCGCGGAGTCGGTGGTCTTCGACGAGCTCGACGCCATCCACGCCGAGGGTTTTCAGTTCACGGCGCTGTCGGAGGAACGGGGCGAGATCGACTATGGAGATCCTCACGTGCGGGTGATCATCGACCCCATCGACGGATCGCTCAACGCCAAACGCGATGCCTGTCACTACGCGCTCTCGCTGGCGGTGGCCGACGGGGGAACGATGGGAGATGTCGCGTTCGCGTTTGTGCATGACTTCGGCGCGCGTGAGCAGTGGTGGGCGCTGCGCGGCCAGGGGGCGTGGCGCGACGGCGAGCTCCTTGACCCCGAGCTGCCCGAGCGCCGCACCTCGGACGGGCGGCTGGAGCTCGTCGGGATCGAGTCCGCGGATCCACGCTGGGTCCAGGCCTCGATGGACGGACTGCTGGACTGCGCCCACCGGCTACGCGCGCTGGGCGCGATCGCGATCACGCTCTGTCAGGTCGCCGCGGCCCGATACGACGGGATGGTCACGCTCGCGCGCTCCCGCGGAGTGGATGCCGCGGCCGGACAGCTGATCGTCCGTGAGGCCGGCGGGTTCGTGAGCTTCCCCGCCAACGGTGATCCCCTGGGCGCGCCTCTGGACGCCAAGCCGAGCGCTCATCTGGCTGCTGCGCGCTCTCTGGAGGGACTGCGCGAGCTCGAACGGGTCCCGGCGTGACCGGTTGCCAGCCGGGAAGGGGGCGCGCGTGATCGATTGGATCCTGGCCGAAAAGATCGCCGGCTATGTCTCGCGGACCGGCGACGCCGCCGCCCCGACGGCGGACCTGCCGGCGCTTGCGGCCGAGTCAGAGCGGCGAGTGACCGCCTACACGGGGCTCACGCCCTCCCGGCCCCTGCCGGCGCCCGAGGGAATCTCCAGGCGGGAATGGGTGCAGTCAAACATCCAGGCGATGCGCGCCCTGCTGGATCCCGTACTCGAGCGGGCCGGTGAGGGCCTGGGTCCGCTGCGCCCCGCCGTCCAGCTCGCCCTCAGCGTCGCGGTCACCGCCGAGGTCGGCGTCGTGCTCGGATACCTGGCCCAGCGAGTGCTCGGTCAGTACGAACTCGTGCTCCTCGATGAGGGTCTCGAGGACAATCCGCCGCGGCTGCTCTTCGTGCTGCCCAACCTCGGCCAGGCCGTCAAGACCTTCGAGGCACAGGAGCAGGAGTTCATGACCTGGGTGGCCCTGCACGAGGTGACTCACGCCGTCCAGTTCGCGGGGGTGCCGTGGCTGCATGGCCATGTGTCCGGGCTCGTGAAGGAGCTGCTCAAGAACGCCGAGCTGCGCATGGACGGCAACCGCAAGCTGCATTTCCCGAGCACGGCCGAGCTCAAGCGCGTGACCATGGCGGTTCGCAAGGGCGACCTGATCTCGATCTTCACCAACGAATCAGAACGCGAGACGCTTGACCGCGTCCAGGCGGTAATGGCGGTGATCGAGGGTCACGCCGAGCACGTCATGGACGCGGTGGCGCCCGACCTGCTGCCCTCGCTACCCCAACTCCGCGCCGCCCTGGACCGCCGGCGGCGCTCCCAGTCGGGGCTCTCGCGGCTGTTGGGCAAGCTCCTCGGGCTCGAGCTCAAGATGCGTCAGTACGAGCAGGGCAAGTTCTTCTGCGACGCGATCGTGCGCGCCGCCGGCACCGATGCCCTCGTGCGCGTCTTTTCGGGGCCTGAGGCCCTGCCGACGGTGACCGAGCTCACCGATCCTCCGCGCTGGCTGCGACGGGTCGGCTTCCACGATCAGTTGGCGCAGCACTCAACCATCTAGCGTTCCAGGGCGTACAGCCGCCACTCGTCGGCGACGCCCTTGAGCTTGTGGGGGCCGCGGTCGGCGAACCCCAGTCCCGACCCCACGATCAGGTCCTTGACGGTGCTCGAGGCCAGCACCTCGCCCGGTCCGGCTGCCGCCATCACGCGCGCGGCGATGTGGACGGCGATCCCGGCCACGTCGTCCTCGCGCAGCTCGCATTCCCCGGTGTGGAGC